>JAJXWN010000188.1 GCA_021781595.1 bacterium
ACCTCGGCCGGCGTGCACAGATCGCGCAGAAACGCGCGCATCTCGCCCACGTCGCGCATGGCCAGCAGCGCGCGGCACAGACCCTCCTCGGCCAGGGCACGCGGCTGCAGCGGTTCCAGCGAGCGTCTCTTCATCGTTGCTCTCATGTACTAACGCGTTAGTACGTGATGCTAGCCGATGACGGGGGCGAACTGCAAGCCCGGGTGGTAAAGCGCCGCGCAAGCCGCGTGCTTAACCATCCGCGAACATCATCCGGGCGCGATGAATGAAACTTCTCAATTGACGCCATACAGCGCAAGGATGAACATCCGGCGCTACACCCTAGTTCTGGGGTCTACTTCTTGTTAGGCGTCGCGAGACATTGGCGACATGAGGCTGGCGCTTGATGCTTGAACCGCAATCGACAGACTTGAATCCGGAGATTCGCCGAATTGTCGATGCCGCGCGTGGTGTATGGACCCGCCGGCTTATCGACCACTCTCGAGCGAACTCCCTCCTCTTCTACCGCGATCTCAAGGTCGGCACTATTGACCTAACTGCGGAAACGGAGGCCGTGGGCCGACTGCTGACAGGCGAGACACTGACGGTAGAGAGGCTTGTCTCACCAGCCGGGCATGCGGGAAACCCCGACCCCGTTGTTCGTGCGCGGACTGAAGCCGAGGCGCGCCAGAAGGTGCGAGGCGCGCTCGTAGCGCTTCAGCGCAAGGCGTTGAGCAACCTCGAGGAAAAGGGTACCGAGACGCTCCACCTGGCAATGGGAATGGCGACATGGCCTGCCGCCGATGGTGGGCGGCCGTACGATGCGCCCGTGCTATTGCTCCCAGCCCGTATCGAGACGCGCGGCCGGGCGGGCGACGACCTGCGACTCGCAGTCGCGGGCGAGCCGCGAATAAACCCGGTGCTTCTGTATGTGCTCGAAGAGAATTACGCGATCCGTATCAATGCGTCTTCAATGCTGAGCGAGTGCGGCGGCGAGGACGAATCCGGACAGTGGCGTATCGACCAAGAGGGCGTGTTCGCGCGCATCGAGCGCGCGGCCACGACCACACCGGGCTTCAAAGTGACGCGGCGCGTGATCCTCGCCAACTTCCAGTTTGCGAAGATGGCTATGGTCGAAGATCTGAAAAGGAACGGGGACACCATCGCTTCGAGCGACATTATTGCTGCCGTTGCCGGGCATTCGAGCTCACGAGAGAAACTGGCCCAGGCGGTCATCGACATGGAGCCCGCGCAGCTCGATGAACGTCCGGCATCCGATGACTATCTCGTGCTCGATGCGGACTCCACGCAGCATCGTTGCATCGTGCTTGTCGGCAAGGGGCAAAACGGGGTCGTGCAGGGGCCACCGGGAACTGGCAAGAGCCAGACGATCTCTAACCTTATTGCGCAGAGCGTCGCCGAGGGGCGCCGGGTGCTCTTTGTCGCAGAGAAGCGCGCGGCCTTGGATGCGGTCATCAAACGCCTCACCCACCCGGATGTGGATCTCGGTCATCTGGTGCTCGATCTGCACGGCGCGTCCGTGTCGCGCAAGGAGGTGATGGCGCGGCTTGGGCACGCATTGCAGCGGATACGTAACGCACCGTCCGCAGATGGTGCCGAAGCGGTCCACCGGGAATTCGAGGCTCGGCGCAGGCAGTTGAACGAGCATGCGCGCCGGGTGAACGAGCTTCGCCAACCTGCCGGACTATCCGTCAACCGGATGATTGGCAGGTTGCTGCGCCTAACGCCGGCCGCTAAATCGACGCTGAGACTTCGAGATGAGACGCTGGCCGCGCTCAAGGCCGAGCGTGCGGACGAGGTGAGGCAGTGCATCCTCGAGGGCGCTGCGAATCCAACTTTGCTCCTAGGCACAGACCCCTCGCCGTGGAACAACGCAAAGATCGCTGACGGCCGCCGTGCGCAGGAGGCGCTCGATCTGGCGATGAGAGTTTCGGCCGAGTTCTGGCCTCAGTTCGAGCGCCTTCTCGAACAGACAGTGCAAAGCCTTGGCGTGCAGTTGCCCGAAAGCTTGGATAAGACCGCTGCGTTCCTGGTTCTGCTGAGTGACGCGCGCGAGATTCGCGAACAGTACGGCGCTGACATCTTCTCGGCGCATCCTGGCACGCTGGCCCATGCGCTCGAGCCCGCGACCGGCGGGTGGCTCACGCGCGCGTGGGCGTTCGTCACCAACGCCCCATATCGCGACGCGTGCAGGCGCCTTATTGCGCTGCGGGCCGCGCCCGCACGCACCGCAACCTTGCGGGAGGAGGCGCTCGCCGCCGAGGACGTGCTCTGTCGCTGGGGCACACTCGGCGCAGCCTCGGCCGTGCCGGTCGAGGCAGACGGCGAAGCTGATCTCGCGGCTGCATTCGCTGCTTTGAGCGAGGCAACCAAGGCACTAGCCACGATCATCGAGGGCGGCCCGGTCGGGGGAATGCCACTCATGGCAACAGCGTCACGGCTACGGGCGCTGGCCGCCGACCAAAGAACGCCGTACCGGTTGCCGGGCGTCTACGCTGTCCGGTCGCGCCTTGGCGCGGCCGGTCTTGCCCGCTTCCTTGATGAACTTCGCGAGCAGAGCGTCGCTCCCGAACACTGGGCAGCCCGGTTCGAGTACGTGTGGCTTTACTCTACCCTCGAGCAGGTCCTGGCATCTGACCCTGGGCTCGCTTCATTCAACGGTCACACCCAAGAGCAGATCGTCGCCGAGTTCATCCGGCTCGATCGCGATCGGGTCCGCCTCGCTGCTGCCCGCGTGCGAAGACTCCACGCCGAGCGCGCGATCGAGGCGATGAATCGGCACTTCGATCAGGCGAACCTCGTACGGACTGAGGCGAGCAAGAAATCGCGGCACATTCCGGTCCGCGAACTGCTGGCTCGCGCACCTGACGTGCTGACGCGGATCGCCCCCTGTTGGGTCGCGAGCCCGCTCTCGGTCAGCCAGTTACTGGACGGCGACAGGCGGCATTTCGACATCGTCGTATTCGACGAGGCGAGCCAGATACTTCAGGAAGAGGCGATTCCTGCGCTTTACCGGGCAGAACAAGTGGTCGTAGCCGGTGACCGGCACCAACTTCCGCCCACAACGTTCTTCGCGACGGCTGTAGAAGGCGAGGACGATATCTCCGCGGAGGACGATGACACACGCGACGCGATGGCCACCGCAACAGCAGCAATTGGCGGTTTCGAGAGCCTACTTGGCACGCTGGAAGCCTTTCTGCCGAACTGGCTCCTTGAGTGGCATTACCGCAGCGAAGACGAGCGACTCATCACTTTCAGCAATACGCACATCTACACTGGACGGCTCGTGACCTTTCCCAGCGCTCAAGGCCACGAGGCGATCCGGCACATTCTCGTACCGCATGATCCTGCGCTGGGTGGCCAGGAGGAGAGCGCGTCACGCGAGGTCGAGGAGGTCGTGCGCCAAGTCTTGCTCCACGTGGAAACCCGGCCTCGCGAATCGCTCGGGGTTATCACCATGGGCATCAAGCATGCGAACCGCCTACAGGCGGCGCTGGATCGGGCCCTCGATCTTCGGCCAGAGCTCTCCGATTTCTTCTCGCTGGACCGGGAGGAACGCTTCTTCGTCAAGAACCTTGAGACTGTGCAGGGCGATGAGCGTGACGCCATCATCCTGTCCATTGGCTACGGCAAGGCCGCAAACGGCGATTTACCGCACCGCTTTGGCCCGCTCACCCAGGACGTCGGTTACCGTCGCCTGAACGTAGCCGTCACTCGAGCGAAGCGCCGGATGTGTGTCGTCAGTTCTTTCTCGCACGATGAGATCGACCTGAACCGCTCCGGGAGTCGAGGCGTGCAGCTACTCAAGGCGTATTTGGAGTACATGGCCAGTGGAGGCACCCGGCTTCCCGAAGGTGAACACGCCGGAGAAGTTGGTCTCAATCCGTTTGAGGCTGATGTCCGTGACGCACTGGAGGTTCTGGGCATCAGAACACGACCGCAGTTCGGCGCCTCCCGCTATCGCATCGATCTGGTCGCCATGCATCCCGACAAGCCAGGTCGACCGGTTCTCGCGATTGAATGCGATGGGGCGTCGTACCATTCGGGCGCCACCGCGCGGGACCGGGATCGCCTTCGGCAAGCCCATCTCCAGCGGCTAGGTTGGCGCTTCCACCGGATATGGTCGACGGACTGGTTCTACAGCCGAGAGCAAGAGACACGGCGGGCGATTTCTGCGTATGAGGAGGCGGTGCACAGGGCAAACCTACTGGATGCCAACGCCGCGCCATCGGCAAATCCTGGCAGCGTGGAGCCTGCGACTCATGTGCCGCAGCAGCCGATCGCGCGGCAGCGCGGGTTGCGGCCGCTCGTGCCGGTTCACGAAACGATCGACCAATACAGCGACCAGGAGCTTCTGAGGATCGCCGCGTGGATCGAATCCGACGGTTTGCTTCGCACCGACGAGGAGTTCATCCGCGACATCTTCGAGGTACTTCCGTTCCAACGCTTCGGTGGCCGGATCCGAGAGCGTCTCCTGCATGTGGCTCAGAGCGCACGCCGGAGGCAAAGGC
>JAJXWN010000014.1 GCA_021781595.1 bacterium
ACCCTACGCCGACTGCGAAGCCGACGAGCGTCTCCACCCCGGCCGGCAATGCGTCTTCGTCGACGCGAAACAGCGGCGAGTGGCCCGAATACACCGAGCCGGCCTTTTCGCTACGGATGCCCAGACGCACGTGGAGGCCCGGAACGCGCTGGGCAAAGTAGGCGAAATCTTCGGCCCCCATCGTCGGCGCCGGCCGCTCGACGTTCAGAGTCCCCCGCGCTTTCATGTATCGCGCGAAGCTCTCGGCTAGGGTGACGTCGTTGACGACCGGCGGATAGCCGTATGTGACGTCGAGGGAGGCTCGAACACCGTAGGCCGCGGCCACCCCGTCGAGAATCCGTCGCGCGCGGAGCTCGAGGGCCGCGCGAATCTCCGGATCGTGTGCGCGAAACGTCCCCGTCATCTTGACGCGGTCGGCGATGACGTTATTGCGGTATCCACCCGCGATCGTCCCAACCGTTACGACGACGCTGGCGAGCGGATCGGTCTCGCGTGCCGCGATGTTTTGCAGCGCGAGGATCGCCGCTGCGGCCGCCGGAATCGCATCCGCCGCGGTGTGCGGATAGGCTCCGTGGCCTCCGCGCCCTTCGATCTCGACCGTAAACTCGTCCGCGGAGGCATTCACGGGGCCCGGTGTGATGCCGATCGAACCGGTCGGCAGGCGCGGATCCACATGCAGCATCGCAACCGCTGCGACCGGCGGCTCGTCGAGCGCGCCCTCGGCAATCATGCGCTCGGCGCCGCCGGGACCTTCTTCGGCAGGCTGGAAGAGCAGCACGACGGTCCCGGCGAGATCCGCGCGCATGCTTTGCAGCACGCGCGCGGCACCGAGGAGCATCGCGGTGTGCGCGTCGTGCCCACAAGCGTGCATCTTCCCTGCGACCTCCGAAGCGAAGGGCTCGCCGGAACGTTCACCGATCGGCAGCGCATCCATATCTGCGCGGAGTCCCACCACGCGGCCGGGCTTCGCTCCGCGGATCGCACCGGTTACGCCGGTGCCGGCGATTCTCCGGTGCTCGATACCAAGCGCATCGAGCTCACGTTCGATCAGCGCCTGCGTTTCGAACTCTTCGAGCCCAAGCTCGGGATGACGGTGAATCGCCCGGCGTAACTCCACGACGCGCGCCGCAACTTCTTCCGAAGGCACAATAGCGTTCATCCCGGCGTCTTTGTTCGGCGGTACGCGCGACCCTTTTGACGAAGCCCCAGTCAATGATCTCGCCCGACCTGGCCATGGCCCTGCTCGTCAATCGCACGGCCGCCGCTTACGCCGGCAACGCACCCGCCTATATCGCCTACCGCGAGCGCACGCACGTCAGCGCGCCCGCACTCGGCCGCTCGCAAGAGATCGACCGGTACGTCGAGGTACGCGTCGCCGACGATTACGCCGTCATGCAAGATCTGCCGCGCGGTGCGGTACGGACGGGCGAAGCCTTCCCGATAATTCCATATTTCGACCCATTTTCGTCATTCGAGTTCAGCTACTACGCCAATCTCAAGAGCGTCGACATCACCCTCTCGCGCGGCAGCCCGATCGTGCTGAACCTTCCCCCGCCGGATCCGAGCGTCAACGCCGTCGTGCCGTACAATAGTTACTGGGACCCGCAATACGCGCCCGACTCCACAGCCGATGCCCTCCATCTGCTGATCGCGCCGACGCCGCGCGTCGGCAACGGCTTCTATCCGAGCGACGTCGTCGAAGATCCGGTCACGCGCCTGCCCTCGCGCATCGTGATGACGACGGTCGCAAACGACGAAACCATCGCCTTCGATTTTCGCCCGGTCGACGGATATTGGGTGATCGCTCGTGGAACGTTCACGGCGCAAGAACGCCTCGGCCCCCTAGCCTTTCGGGTCGTAGCCGACGTGACCTACGACGAGTTTTCATTCCCGAAGGCCCCTCCCGACCCAAGGCTCGCACCTACACCATGACGACAGGCGCCGTTGGCAGCCCGCATCGCGTTCGCGTCGCGCAGCTGCTCGTACCGCTCGCTGGTACGCTCGTCGTCCTGCTGCTGCGCACCGTCGCAGCAGCGAGGATGCCTTTGACCGGCGACGAGGCCTACTACTGGGAGTGGAGCCGCCGCCTGGCCTTCGGGTACGTCGACCACCCGCCGATGGTCGCCTGGGTGATCGCCGCCGCCGGCTGGCTCGGCCGCATCCCGCTTGCGGTAAGGGCCGGCTCGCTCCTGGCCGGGGTACTCGCGGCCTTCGGCGCCTTCGACTTCGTGCGCGTCGCGACCGGGAACCGCGCCGCCGGCGCCTGGGCCGCCTTCGCGGTAAATGCCGTGCCCATCGCCCAGCTGACCTTCGGATTCGCCACCCCGGACGCCGTCTATCTCGCCGCGTGGATCTGCGCGCTAGCCTTTGCCCAGCGCGCGCTCGCATCGACGGGGCGCCGCTGGTGGATAGCCCTGGGCGTTGCCTTTGCCGCGGCGCTCCTCTCACGCATCATGGCGACGGCGCTCCTCGCCGGCGTTGCGATCCTCTCGTGGCAGGCGGTCCGGCGGGGGCGCATTCGCGCGGACCGGCCGCTCGTCGCCTACGCAATCGCATTGGCGTTCTGGTCGCCGTTCCTGGGCTGGAATGCGATGCACGATGCCGCGACGTTCGTCTTCGCGCTGGTCGGCCGCCATCACGTGGGCAGCGCCGAGCCGCTGCACCCGCTCCTCTACCTCGGTTTCGTCGCCGTGGTCTGCTGGTTTACCGCCACGCCGCTGATGGCCGGACTCTTTCGCCCTCGCAACGGCGAGCGGCCGTGGCTCGCGCTGGTGCTCGCGACGTCCTTGCCGCTGCTCGTCCTTCTGCTCGCACTCGCCGTAATCGAGCCCGTCGAGGTCTACTGGGCGGCAGCGCCCGCGCTTTCGCTGCTTCTGGCGGGGATCGTCGCAGCTGCCCTGCGGGCCGGGCGTTCGTCGCGCGGTCTCGCGCTCGCGATCGTTCCGAGCGCGCTCCTCTCCTGCGTCGCCCTGGTACTCGTCTCCTTACCGGTTGCCGCGATCGCGAACATCGCAACCGGGATCGCACCGAACATCCGCCTCCAGAGCGCGCTCGAACCCTACGCATATGTTGGACTGGCGCGTGCCCTGCACGAGCGCTTCCCTCCGCAAACGCTCGTGCTGACCGACGGGTACGGCCTTTCCAGCATCCTCGATTTCTACGGCGGTTACGCTCCGAGCGTGATCGGCTACAATACGGAAGGCGGCCAAACGCGCTACTGGCCGATCGACCTGCACGAGCGCGATTCGGTCTACATCGACGTCGTGCCGATGAACGCGCGGCCGGATATGCTCGCGCTCCTGCGCCGGGCCTGCACGCACGTTCACCTCTATCGGCCGTTCGTCTTCCGCGCCGGCGCGACCGTGCTGCACGCATTCTATCCCGTCGGCTGCACGGGTTTGACACGCGCTCGCCTCGTGCGCCTCGACCACACCTCGTGATATCAGCCGAGCCGATACTCGCGCGCTACATTCGTGGCGGAGAGGGAGAGATTCGAACTCTCGAGACGCTCATCACGTCTGCCCGCTTTCGAGGCGGGTGCCTTCAACCACTCGACCACCTCTCCGTGATTAGGGCGTAGGGGACCGCTGATTCGCGAGCGCGTTTCAAACTCTTTCTTCGTCGCGCTTCGCGCGAAAAAACGCCTGCAACTGTTCGGCTGTCTCTCCTTCCAGCACTCCGCCGGTCACCTGCACGCGATGATTCAGCGCGCGATTGTCGAGAATGCCGATCACGCTTCCGGCGGCGCCGCCTTTGGGATCGCGGCAGCCGTAGACCACCCGCTTCACGCGCGCGGCGACCAGTGCGCCCGCGCACATCACGCACGGCTCCTTCGTGACGTAGACGGTCGCCTCCGCGAGCCTCCATGCGCCAAGCCTGCGCGACGCTTCCTGCAGGACGAGCATCTCGGCATGAGCGGTCGCGTCTCGACGACTCTCCTTTTCGTTGCGTGCCTCGCAGACCACGGCACCACAAACGAGAACCGCGCCGATCGGCACGTCCCCGGCGGTCCGCGCGCGCTCGGCTAGTTCCATCGCGCGCCGAACGTAGCGTTCGTCCGTCTCACGCGTAACGGGAGTCCGCATTCGTAGACCTTTGCACGAGAGATTGGTGCGCCCGGAGGGATTCGAACCCCCGATCTCAGCCTTCGGAGGGCCGCGCGTTATCCAGCTACGCTACGGGCGCACGGGGTCATCTCAAGCCTGGCTCTCGGGAGAGTTCGTGGGGCTTGGGATGTGTTTGAATAGATCGAGCTTGTGATCGACCAAGCCGCGGTAGAACTTTCGCACGCAATCGGGATGCCCGAAAAAATACGTTCGGGCGTAGGCCAGATCGTCGCCGGAGCTGTCCGGTACGTAATGCGAAATTTCTATCTCCTCCATCTGCCCGCGGTCGACGGGGTGTGGGCAGAAGTCGCACGGAATGGTTGACATTTGTTGGCACCTCAGAAAGCGGGAACGGCCGCCTCGGACAGGCGGTCGTTCCCGTACACCTGGTGACTCGGGTAGGATTTGAACCTACGACCAAGGGCTTATGAGTCCCCTGCTCTACCACTGAGCTACCGAGCCGCGACCGAAAAGCCTTCGACACTGTAATCTACCAGACCCCGGCACCAGGTTTCAAGCTCGCCCCTCAGAAAAGCCCATCTAGGACGCACTATGCGCGCCTTCACCGATTCGTTCAGGGGTGTACATGCGAATTCTTTGCCTCTTCTTAGGAGCCGTTGGGCTCCTGCTTCCCTTACAGGCGCGTGCCGATGACGCCGCCTCCTTGCTTGCCAAGCACGTCGCCTACGTCGGGTGGCAGTCCGGCGACCCTGCGATGCTTGCCTGGCGGCTGCATGGAACGCGCATCGACGGGAAGGACGACGACCGCTTCTCCGAGGTCCGCCGCGGTCTGCTCTTCCACGACGTGTTACGCACGCGCGATCGCAATATCTCCATCGACGAAGGCTTCACGGGCCGCCTTATGTGGAAAGCCGATCCGAACGGTTACGTCGTAACGCTGCTGCGCGGGCCCGCGAAGGTGGCGTTCGATCTCGACGCGCTGCTGGACGAAGCGACCGCACGCCTTCCGGACCCGACAATCGACGGAAGCGCGCAGGTCCGTGGCGTCCAGACGACGATCGTGAGCGTCTCGCCGAAAGGTCTGCCGCCGATCGATCTCTACGTGGATCCTGCTACCGGCGCGTACCTGCGCGCCGTTATCGATCCAAAGGGACCCCTCCGCACCGACGTCGAGATCCTCAGCTATATGCAGGCCGCGCCGGGAAAGAAGATCGCCGGACGCTACGACGTCGGCCACGCACGCTACCACGTTGCACGGGTCCAGGTCGGCGCGAACGTTACGAATGCGGCTCTCGAACCGCCCTCCGCGCGCGCGGCATGGACGTTCTCCGGGCCGCAGTTTTTCCCCATCGACACGTACATTCAGTCTGCCGCAAGCCGTGAGATTCGCGTGCAAGCCTCGGTCGACGGGCACCCGGGCGTCTTTCTCCTAGATACCGGCACCCCGGGAATCATCGTCTTCGACGCATTTGCCCGCAGTGCGGGACTCGTGCCGCTCGGGGAATCGGATTTTTCGCCGTTCGCGGGCGACCCCAGGGATCGCGGATACGTACGCATCGCGTCGCTCGACGTTAGCGGGAACATTTTGCACGATGTCTTGGTCGAAGACATCGCCGATTCGAGCCGGCATATCGACGGCATCCTCGGCTACGACTTTTTTGCCGGGATGCTGGCCAACGTCGAACTGAACAAAGGGGTCATGCAGATTCTCGACCCCGTGACGACGTCGCCTGCGGTCTCCAGCGGCGCCTACGCGTTCCCTATCGACCTCACGCATCTGCGTCCCGTCGTCGCCGTTACGGTCGGCAGCGGCGCCGTCGCGCATCTTCGATTCGGTACAGGCGACAACTACTTCATGCTGCTCTCGCAGACCCTGCGCGACGACGGCAAGATTCAGGCGCCGAACGTAACGCAAAGCTACAGCAATTCTATCACCGGAGCCCTCAGCGATACGGTCCCCGTGCTCGCCGCCTACTCCGATTATTCCGGCGCCAACGGCACCGGCAACTGCGTCGTCGTTCCAAAGGTGATGATCGGCCCATACCGGTACGAGAACCCGCCGCTCTGCTTCATCGGCAGCGGCGCGTTCGGATCTGACGGCGGGCTGGTCGGGCTCGATTTCCTACGTCACTTCAATTGGGAGATCGATTATCCGAAGGGAACGTTTGTCTTGGCGCCCAACGGCCAGTAGCGACGCAACGAAAAGGGAGCGCCCGCCCTTCCCGAAGGCGGACGCTCCCTTTCTGTGCAAACGCGCGGTCGGAGGGACTCGAACCCCCAACCTACAAGTTCGTAGCCTGTTGCTCTATCCAATTGAGCTACGACCGCACGGCGGCGTAAGTTACAACGTGGTTTTTTCTTTCCCCTGCCCGAGCGCGCCGGGAGCCAACACGGAGAGAGAGGGATTCGAACCCTCGATACGACTTTACATCGTATAACGGTTTAGCAAACCGCCGCCTTCAGCCGCTCGGCCATCTCTCCAGGGACCGCCGACGACTATACCACATCCGAAGGTCCGGCACCTAGCGAGCCTTCGTGCGCGGCAGGCGGTACAGGCGCAGGCTCGTCGACGATCTCCGGAATCAGCGCCGCAGGTTTGGTGGTGGGCGCGAACAACGCGTCGATGCTCAGCACGCGCCCGGTCGGTACGACGACGTTGATAAACGATAGCGCGAAAAACGTAGCGTCCGGCATTCCGATAGCGGAGAGATGTGCGAACGAACCGTCAGCGAGTCCGTAGTTGAGAGCGAGAAAGCATCCGCCCAACCCCCCCAGCCGGCTCCACAGGCCCACGACCAGACTGCATCCCACCAACACCTCTCCGACGCGCACCAACTCGGCAAAGACGCCGATATTCGGCGTGACGACCTGCAGCAGAAAACCGTGGTACCAGCCGGAGCTGTTTTGAACGCCGGCGGCGACGACTCTCGGCATGAATCCATTGGGTGGAAGGTAACGGCCGCTCTCCAAGAATTTGGCGACGCCGTGCGAGAGCCAGGCGAGTCCCGAAAATATCCGAAGCGCCGCCAGCCACCAGGCGTAATAGCGTGACGACGGCAGCTTCATGCAAGCGCCTCTTCTCGCTGTCGCAGCGCAACCGCGCGCACCAGAAGCGCAACGTCATGCGCCGCGTGGGGGCGCGCGAGCTGCGCGAGCGCTACGCGCATTCGGGCTCGCCGTTCGCCCGAATCGAGAAGACTCTCTACGGTTCGGCTCAAATCGCTCGGGTTTTTCGCCCGCAGTGCGGCTTCGCGTGCAACCAGATACCCGGTATTTCGCTCTTCCTGACCCGGTAGCGCTTTGTAGAGCACCATCGGAAGCCTCGCGACGAGCGCCTCGGCCGAAGTCAAGCCTCCCGGTTTCGTCAGGAGGATATCGCTCGCATGCATGTAGTCGTGTACGTTGCCGACGAACCGGAGTACGCGAAGCGGATAAGCGGCGCCTTGCGCGGCTTCGAGCACGCGCCGTTCTACGCGAGGGTTACGGCCTACGATAACGACGGCGCAGAGCGGACGGCGCACGCCGCCGAGTGCCCCCATCATCGTTACCAGCGGGCCGATCCCGAGCCCCCCGCCCATCATCAACACCACGGAGCGATCGCGCGGCAGGCCTAAGCGGGCGCGTAATTCGTCGCGGTCGCCGTGCGGCAGTGCAAACGCCGAATCGACGGGAATCCCCGAAACGACGATCCGCCGGGCGGCGACGCCTCGCGCTACCAGCGTATCCCGCATCTCCTCCGTCGCCACGGCGTAGCCCTCGATATTGTCGTGAATCCAAAAGGCATGCACGACGAAATCCGTCACGACGCCGACGACCGGCGGCGCGCCTGGAAACTGTTTCTTGTACTCCGCCATCACGCCGCACGGAAACGCGTGCGTGCAGACAACGACATCCGGCCTTTGCGCCTGGATCAGCGCGTGGAGATTGCCTGCGGTGAACTGGTGGATCCACGTCCGAAAGGGGCCGACCTCGGTAGCTCGCTCCGCGCGGTCGTAGAGGTAGCGATACATCTGCGGAACGGTCTTGACCATCCCGATATAACCATTCGAAACGACTCGCGAAACGACGGACGCCGCATACTTGTACGAATCGACGACCTGCGCTTCCAGCGCCGGGTCCTGCGACGTCAAGGCCGCTCGAACGGCCGATGCGGCAGACATATGCCCGACGCCGACGTTTGCGGAGAGAAACAGAACGCGAATCAGCCGTCTCCTCCCTCGTCACCCGATTCGTCGGCCAGCACGAAAAAATCGTCCAGAATCTCTTGTGCTAGTTCGTCGTCGGCGAGCAAATTTCCGCAAGCGTCCGTGACGACGAACTCGTCCTCCGGTTCGCAGTAGCAAACGGCGTAGGCATTTTTTTCCTCGTCTTCGACCAAGCCGACGACTTCAAATTCGAGCTTCTTTTCGTCGCCGGTCTGAATCACTAAGACTTCGCGCAGCTCGAGGGGGCTAGCGGTACCGGACTCACCATTGGTCGATGACATTGCCGTTTTCCTCACCAGAGTTACTTGAGATACTTGGCCACGTTGGCGTTCTGTTCCGCCAGGGTCTTCGCGAACGCGTGGTGCCCGTTGCCCGCGTAGACGTAGTACAGATACTGCGAGGCCTTCGGGTTGAAGGCCGCCAGGAGCGACGGCTCGCCGGGGTTCGCGATGGGCGTCGGCGGGAGTCCTTCGTGCTCGTAGGTATTGTACGGGGAGCGAATCTGCAGGTCGCGCTCCGTGATCACGGTCTGATGTTTGGAGAAGGCGTACTCCAGAGAGGCGTCCACCTGCAAGGGCATATGCAGGCGCAGACGATTGTAGATAACCCCTGCGATCAAGGCACGTTCGTCATCGGCCTGCGCTTCCCGCTCGACGAGCGAGGCTACGGTAACGACTTGCGGCACGTTTAGGTGCAGTGCCCGCGCCTTTTCGAGCGCGTCCTTAGGCAGTTCCCGAAAAAACTGCCGGGTCATGATCGACGCGACGGTGCGAGGGGAGGCACCCACCGGGAAGAGGTAGGTGCTTGGAAAGAGGAAACCCTCGAGACTCTTGGTCCTCGTTCCATCGACGACGATCGTATCGTGCAGGAAGAAGCGTGCGAACGTTTGGGCACTGCCGAAGCCCTCGTCTTGCAGTCGCGCGGCCATCTGCTTGGCCGTAAAGCCCTCCGGGAACGTCACCCACTTGGCGACCTGAGCGCCGCCTACGAGCAGCTGCCCCAGGATCTCCGCCTGCGTCTGGTGCGGGGCGAATCGGTACTCGCCTGCCTTCACCTCGGTGTCCGCGTGGCGGAGCTTCGCGTAGATCTGCATTGCCAGCGGATGGGCGATGACGCCGTCGGCCGCCAGCCGGCTCGCAATCTCTCGGAAGGTCGAGCCTCGCGGAACGATCGTCTGCGTCGTAGCGACCGGATGCGAGCGATCGGCAAAGACCGCGAAGAAGAACCAGAGCAGGAGCAACGCGGCCGCGACGGCGATGAGCGCCGCCGAAAGGCGCAACACGCGTGGGATCATGCGCCCACCCCCCGTCTGCGCCGTGCCAAGAACTGCTCGAGAATCAACGCCGCCGCCAACTTGTCGACCGTAGCCCTCCGCCTCCTCCGCGAGACGTCGGCGGCGACGAGGCTCTTGTTGGCCGCAGCTGTCGTCAGGCGCTCGTCGACGCGATGGATCTTTCCGGCGAAACTGCGGGCGAGCTGCGCGACGAAGCGATCCATCGTTACGGCCGCCGGACCGCGTTCGCCGGTGAGCCGAAGCGGATCGCCGACGACGAGATCGGTCGCACCATACTCCGCGAGCATCGCTTGAATCCGCTTCAAATCTTCTCGAAGATTACTGCGCTCGATCACGCACAAGGGCATCGCATAGCTGCCATCCGGGTCGGCAATCGCGACGCCGATTCGCTTCGAACCGACGTCGAGGGCAAGAATGGCCATCGCCTATCCCGTTACGAACTCGGCAGCGTGCGCTCCCGCTTTGGGGCGCCGGCCCAGATGTGAATTGACCAGAGCATCGATCGCCTTCGCGACCCTCGCGTTGGCCTGCACAGCCGCTCGCAGCTCGCCACCCTTGCGCGCCCCGAGCGCGCGAAAGTTCTCGAGGTCCGCCGCAGTCAATTCAAGGGAATCGCGGGAAGCGGCCCGGCACTCCGCGCCGGCAAGTCCGCCTTGCTCGGAGTCAAGCCACGCGCCCTTCCCGGAGAAGGGAGCGCCACAGCGAACGCAGCTATCGGCCGGCGGAGCGAGCCCGAGCGCCCCCAGCAAGCGCAGTGAAAACCGCGCGATCAGGGAGGCCGGTGCATCGCTCGTTCCGATCGCCGCGATCGCGCCGGTGAGCAGATCGTAGACTTCGGGTATCGCCAGGTCGGGTTCGCAAAAAGCGTCGACCAGCTCCGTAACGACGCACGCCGCGGCATACGCATGGGGCCGCACGATACCGCTCCAATGCGCGCGTTCGATCTCGGCCGCTACGATCACGTCCAGCGTGCGCCCGCGATGCATCGAAAGATTCACTTCGGTTGCAAACTCGAGGCGCCCGGCCAGATGACTTTTCTGCCGGCGTACACCCTTGGCCACGGCATCGACCTTGCCGCGCGCGGTTGTAAACAGCGTGACGATGCGATCGGCCTCGCCGAGATTGCGCCCGCGCAGCACCACTGCCAGTGTCTTATACGCCCGCGCCGGCGTGCTCACTTCGTGGGGAGCGGCCTCACGCTCGAAAGATCTGACGCTCCGAAGCTGCGGGGAAGGAGTTCCTCGAGGGTCGTCTTCACCGGCCCGGCCGCGGTCGTAAACGTGACCGGCATCCGCCGGTCGAACTCTGCGATGAACTGCCGGCACGCGCCACACGGCGCCGTGTGTGCCGACTCCGGTCCGGCGATTGCGATCGCGAAAATGCGGGCATGTCCCTGTGCGATCGCGCTGCAGAGCGCTACGCGCTCGGCGCAGATCGACAGCCCGTAGCTGGCATTTTCGACGTTGCAGCCGATGACGACGACGCCCTCACCGACGTCGACCGCCGCACCCACCGTAAAGCCGGAGTAGGGCGCGTAGGCCCGGTCTCGCGCTCGTTTGGCGTACTCCAGAAGATCGTCAGACTGCATCGCGCTCCGGCTCCCGCGGACCCGGCACGCCGAACGGCGCGTCGCTCGTACGAACGCGGACCGCCAATATGCGCCGGCCACGCATGCGCTCGACCTTCAGGTGCGTGCGCTCGTCCGCCTCGATCTCTTCGCCTTCGCTCGGCAGGCGGCCGAATAGCCCCACCGTGTAGCCGCCGATCGTTTCGAACTCTTCATGCGGCAGGTGCGTGCCGAGCTTCGCGTTGAGATCCTCGATATTAACCCCCGAGTCGACGACTGCCTCGTTGGAATCGACGACGCGTACCGGTTCCTGCTCGTCTTCGTCGTGCTCGTCACGAATCTCGCCCACGATCTCTTCGAGCAGATCCTCCATCGTGACCAGTCCCGCGGTACCGCCGTACTCGTCCACCACGATCGCCATCGAAAATTTGTCGCGCTGCATCGCGCGCAGCAGTTCGGCAGTTTTCTTGTTCTCCGGAACGTGCGTAACCGCGCGCATCAGCATCCGGAGCGGCTTCGAACTCAGCGTCCCGTCGGCCAGGCTGATCAACAGCTCGCGGTCGTGCACGACGCCGACGATATCGTCCTTCGATTCTTGGTAGACCGGGAGTTTCGAGTAGCCCTCCGCGATGACCAGATCCAGCGCGCGTCGAGGAGAGTCGTCGAGAGAGACGGCCACGATATTCGGGCGCGGGGTCATCACTTCGCGCACGATCGTATCGCCGAACTCGATGACGGAGTGGATCATCTCGCGCTCCTGCTCTTGCAGGACGTTCTGCTCCGCGCCGACGTTGACGATCGCGCGAATGTCGTCTTCGGTGACGAAAATTTGATGTGGATGCTTAACGCCCAGCGGACGAACGGCCAGATTGGTGACCCACAGGAACGTCGAGGCCAAGGGTTTGAGCACCTTGGCGAAGAGCACCATCGTCGGCGCCAGGCGCAGCGCCCAGCGCTCGCCGTCCGAGACGGCCAGCGTCTTCGGAATGATCTCACCGAAGAGCAATAACACGATCGTCATCGTGACGGTCGCCACGAGGGCGCCGTCGGGCAGCCCCCAGGTGATGAACAGGTACGTTGCCAGCGAGTCGGCCGCGAGCAAGACGATCGTGTTCCCAATGAGGATCGCGGTGAGGATCCGGTTCCGGTCGTCGACGAGAAGGACGACGGCTCTCGCCCGTTTGACGCCCCGGTCGAGGATCGCCCGAGCGCGCAGCCGGGAGATCGAGACCAGCGCGGCCTCGGAAGCCGAAAAGAATCCGGCCGCTACGACCAGGAGAAGCAGCGTGAGGATCTGCCACCACGTAGGGGCGACGTGGATTCCAGCGCTCAAAGCCGGGACTCCTGCTTAGCGAGATCGCCGTCCGGCGAACGGACGGGGGCTGCGGCGGGCCGGACGGCTCGCGCGCCGGCTGAAGGATCTCGGGATATCCAATGCGGGGCCATTATAGCACACCGTGCCGCCGGACCAAGAGATAGATCGCCAGAGCGACGAGGCTCCCGAGCGCCGAGCCCCAGGCAACCTCAACGATGCTGTGGATACGCCCCTCGACGCGGCTCTGCGCGACGAGAAAGGCCACGAAGTACCCCAGGACGGCGGCCAGAGGGTGTTGGTAGAGGAGCGCCAGCATCGTTGCTGCGGCAAAGGCCAGCGCCGCATGTCCCGAGACGGCACCGCCTTGCAGGGCGGAGCCTCGGCCGAAATAGGCCTTCGCAAAGATGGTGGTGATCGCCGCCACCGCCAGCACGATGAGCGCGAGATTCGACGGCACCTCTGCGATCGCGGTGTAGACGCGCTCCCCTCCGCTCTGGATGCCCTGGTAGAAGGCAAGGAATCCTACGGCCACGGCGGCGATCGTCGCGATCAGCACGGCGCCGGCCGACGCGTCCTTGGCGGTCTTCGCGAGCGGGTGATGGGCGACAGTCAGGAAATCGACGATCGCTTCGACCGCGGTGTTGACCAGTTCGAGCGCGAGGACCAGCGCGATCGCGATAACGATGACGGCCACGTACGCGCGACCGATGCGCAGCCATAAGGTCGCGAGCAGCACGAGCGCCGCGATCAGCAGATGCACCCGCATGTTGGGCTGCGTCTTGGCCGCGTAGAGAATGCCTTGCAGCGCGTAGTGGAAGGAGCTCCAGAACTTCGTTTGACCGATCTGCACGTAGCCCGCGTCGGGGCGTGTCTCCGGTTTCTCGGGCTGCTTCATCAACGGTCGTACGGCCAAGCCATGTCGATCGCGGCTGCGAGGCGGCGCTCCTCCGATTCCATGAGGTCCCGTTCTTCGCGTTCGGCGTGGTCGTGCCCCATCACGTGCAGCAGGCCATGGATGAGCAGCCGGTTGACCTCGTCTTGGAGTACGGCGTCGTAGGCCGCCGCCTGTCGCCGGGCCGTCTCGACGCTGATAACGACGTCGCCCAGGAGGCGCTCGGGTTCGTTCTTACGATCCGAGCGGCGCGCGCCCGCGCCCAGCGGAAAGCTCAAGACATCGGTCGCTCTGTCCTGGCCGCGGTGCGCGCGGTTGAGCGTTTGAATCTCCCGATCTCCGACCAGCGACAGGGAGAGCGACGAATCCGCTTCCCCGAGCGCCTGGAGGAGCGCTCGTGCCGTGGCCTTCAGGCGGCGCGAATCGACGCCGCTCCCTCTGGTTGCGTTCCGGTAATAGATCACGAGCGCCGCGACGGATCGTGCTCGTAGGCGCGAATGATGCGCGCTACGAGCGGATGGCGTACGACGTCGGTTTCGTCCAACTCGACGATGCCGATATCGCCGATCGCGGAGAAGCGCGAACGCGCTTCGAGCAGTCCGCTGCTCGCCCCCGGCGGAAGGTCTATCTGCGTTACGTCGCCGTTGACCACCATCTTCGACCCGCTGCCCAGACGCGTCAGAAACATCTTCATCTGCGCTCGCGTTGCGTTCTGCGCTTCATCCAAAATGACGAACGCCTCGGAGAGCGTGCGCCCGCGCATGTACGCGAGCGGCGCGACCTCGATCGTACCGCGTTCGATGTAGCGAGCCACGACCTGATCGTCTAAGAGTTCGGCGAGCGCGTCGTAGAGTGGGCGCAGATACGGATCGACCTTCTCGCGTGCGTCGCCGGGAAGAAAACCCAACTTCTCGCCCGCTTCGACGGCAGGCCGCGAGAGGACCAGCCGCGAGACTGCCCGCGCGCGCAGCGCCCGAACGGCCATCACGACCGCAAGAAACGTCTTCCCCGTGCCGGCCGGCCCGATGCCGAAGGTGAGGGTGTTGCGATCGATCGACTCGACGAACGAGCGCTGTCCAGCGGTCTTCGGGCGAATTTGGCGGCCACGCTGCGAGCGGTACAGGGTGCTTGGGAGTGCAGCGGTTTCGATCTTTTTCGCGACATCCGATGCCGCCAAAGCCACGTCGTCCGGCGTAATCTCGGCGCCCTCCACTGCGGCGGCCACCATACGCGCGATCGCATCGCGGGCGTGACCGACGGCCTCCCCTTCGCCGCATACGATCAGCGAGTTCCCGTCGGCGCGCAGCGAGACGCCGAGTGCGCTTTCGATCGCCGAGAGGTTCTGATCGAATCTCCCGAAGAGCCGGAGGTGGTCGTTCAGCTCGCTTAGATCGATCGATCGCTCGATGGTCGCCAGCGCGGATACCCCCTTTAACAGGTTGCGGTGAGCCCTGTCAATGCAGGCGGTCTTCCGCTTTTCGCAGTGCGACCGGCGGACCGAAGACCTCGGCCGCTACAACCGCCCGCATGAGGCTCCGCCCATCTTCGAACAATCCATCCAAAGGTCCGGGTTGGACGGCGGTCTCCGGCGGCGCAGCCCGGCGAGACGTTACCGGGACCCGCGCGGGCGGCACCTGGGGCGAGGCCTTCGCGGCCTGCCGCAGTTCGGGTTTGGGCCGCGGCGGCGCAGGCGTCGCTACGCGGACCTGCGGCGCGGCGCTGACGTGCGGCGCGGCCGGTGCCACGCGTCTGCGCCGCCCTGTCGCGAGCATCAGCATGACGAACGCCGCAACCCATATCCAACTCATACGGAGCTATCTTTGCGGAGCTGCTGACGGCGGCGGCACGTCACTGCCGCGCTCGACGCTACCGGAGATCGATCCGCGCATCGCGGTGTCGGATTGTATGTTCTGAAGACGGTAGTAATCCATAACGCCGAGATGGCCGCTGCGAAAGGCTTCGGCTATCGCCTGCGGGACGGAAGCCTCGGCCTCGACCACCTTGGCCCGCATCCGCTGCGTCTCGGCCTTCATCTCCTGCTCCGCCGCTTGCGCCGCATACTGCCGTTCGGAGGCCTTTGCTTGAGCGATGCGGCGGTCGGCTTCCGCTTGGCTGGTCTGCAATTCGGCACCGATATTCTTGCCGACGTCGACGTCGGCGATGTCGATCGACACGATCTCGAATGCGGTTCCGGCATCGAGGCCTTTCGCGAGGACCATCTTGCTTATGCGATCGGGATACTCGAGCACTTCTTTATGATCGACTGAAGCGCCGACCGCCGACACCACGCCTTCGCCGACACGTGCGATGATCGTCGGCTCCCCCGCCCCGCCGACGTACCGGTCGAGATTGCTGCGCACGGTTATGCGCGCTTTGACGTTGAGTTGGATCCCGTTCTGCGCGACGCCTTGGAAGATCGGCGTCTCGATGACCCTGGGATTGACGGAGGTCTGCAATGCTTCCAGCACGTTGCGCCCGGCCAGATCGATCGCCGCCGCACGCTGCCACTCGAGCGGAATCTGAGCGCGCTGGGCGGCGATCATCGCGAGCACGACGTTCTCCACGTTGCCGCCGGCGAGAAAGTGGGACTGCATCTGGTCGACGGTGAGCTGCAGGCCGGCCTTGCGCGAGCGCACCAGATTGGTAACGATCACGCCCGGGGGAATGCCGATGATGCGCATGCGGATCAGAGCGCCGATGGGTAGCGGTACGCCGGCGGCAATCGTTCGCAGCCATAATCCGATCGGGAAATAGTACAGGAACACGAAAAGAACGATGATTGCGATAAAAAATACGACCAACACGCCAGCTGCGATCACGTCTTACTCCTTGTAACTCGGCAGAGTGACTGGTTCCACGAAAACTCGGGCACCTTCGACGCGCGTGACGCGCACGGGCGTGCCCGCCGGGATGAAATCGCCCTCGGTCAATACGTCGACGCGATTCCCGTCAAACGTCGCCACCCCTGCGGGGCGCAGAAGCGAACTCGCGCTGCCCACGCAGCCCCGAAGCGCCGAATGGTCGGCGCTCGCGACGTATTCGGGCCCCTGCACGCCCGCGAACGTCAGGCGCCGCAGCCACGCATTCTCCGGCCACATGCGAGTGGCCAGCCAAAAGAGCAGGACCGTGAGCACGATCGCTGTCGAGATCGTCTGCAACGCGACGAAAAAGAATACGACGTTGAACGCGAGAATCGCGGCGAGCACCAGTGCGATCGAGCCGAGAACGCCTGGGATACCGTGTCCCGGCACGACGTGCAGCTCGTAGACGATACCGATTAGGCCGGCAATCGCGAGCACCACGACCAAACCGTTACTGAAGCCCGCATAAACGTGACTGCCGAAGAACAGCGCGAGCGCGGCAACGCCGACGAAGCCGGCAACGCCGTGGAGCGTGAGCATCTCGATCAGCAGACCGAGCATACCTATCGTCAAGAGAATGCCGCTGACCGCCGGATCGGTCGCGAAACGGGCCACGCGCTCGCCGAGCGTGTACTTGGCGGTCTCGACCGGCGCCGCTCCGAAGGCCCCCCGTTCGAACGAGCGGAGCGAAGGCTGTACGCCATCGGCGATCTTGGCGCGCACGGCCTCGTTGGTGTCGAGCGTCAGGGGGGTTACGACCATGGCGGCGGCCACCTGCGGGTCGCGATGGTAGCGAAGTGCCGTCGACTTGAATTCCGCGGCCAGTCCCGATACTAGTTTGGGTGTGTTGGGGATGGGCTGGGCATCTCCGATGCTCGATCCCGGAGCCATCTCGATCCGCCGCGCGGAGAGCGCGACGAGCGCAGCGGCCGAATAGGCGCGTTCGGAGACGTACGCGTAGACGGGCACCTTCGAGGCCAGCAGCGCATCGCGCATATCTAAGGCCGGAGAGATTAGCCCCCCGGGCGAGTCGATATCCAGGACGATCGCCTGCGCTCCCTCGGCGCGGGCCCGAGCGACCCAGGCCTGCACCATGTGCGCCATGCCCTCGTCGACGGTGTGGTGGATCGGGATGACGACGATCTCCGCGACCGGAGGCGCGGAGGCCGCCAACGCGAAGCCCGCCAGTCCAGTCGCCAGCGACGACGCCCATACCAAGAAACGCAGGCGCGGTAGAACGCTACTCATGAAGCTGCGTACCGGCCAAGCGGTTAAAGGTTGCAGCAACCGGTTAGCCGAGTTCCTCGAGAACGATTTGGCGCACCGTATTGCCGTCGGCCGACCCTTTGAGCTGTGCCATCACGGCCTTCATCGCCGTGCCCTGGTTGCGCGCCCCGGCCGGCAGTTCCGCAAGCGAAGCCTTGACGACGGCGCGAATCTCGTCGGCGGATCTCTGCGCGGGCAGGTACGCCGTCAAGATTTCGCGCTCGCGTTCCTCTTTCTCGGCGAGCTCCGGACGAGCTGCTTTGCGGTACTCGCTTGCGGCGTCGGTGCGCTGTTTGACCTGCCGGCGCACCACCTCGAGTTCGTCGGCTTCGCTCGGTTCGACACCGGCCTCCACACGCTTGTAGGTAAACCCAGAGAGGGCCGACCGCAACGTGTCGACCCTAAGCTGGTCGCGTGCCTTCATCGCCGTTTTGAGATCTTCGGCGATGCGATCCTTGAGGGCGCTCACTAGGTGCGGCGCTTGCGGGCGGCAGCCGACTTCTTCTTGCGGCGGACGCTCGGCTTCTCGTAATGCTCGTGCTTGCGCGCCTCGGCCAAGACGCCGGCCTTCTGGGTGGCTTTTTTGAAACGGCGCAACGCGCTCTCGATCGATTCGCCCGGAGCTACGCGAACTTCCATTCCCTACAACCCCCCTTCGGGTCGTTCGGCCTGCCCTGGAAGCAGCCGCCGACGACGCATGACAAGTGCGAGGCCCGCCTAGAACCTCGATTGCGTACTGTAGCACAGGGCGTCGCGCACGTCAAATTCGTTTGCTGCAAAGCCCCTGCATCAGCCCGGCGGCCAGTGCATCTGCCGTCCCGCCAACAGGTGTACGTGGAGATGCCCGACGGTCTGTCCCCCGGCCGGGCCCGTGTTCACGACCGCGCGGTACTCTTCGAGGCCGAGCCTGCGCCCTAGCCGCCCCACGACGCCGAAGAGTTTCGCTACCAACGCCGGCGGTGCGGCCTCCACGAAACGGGAGAGGTTGGCGGCGTGTTCGACCGGGATGATCAGCAGATGCGTGGGCGCCTGAGGATTGACGTCCTCTATCGCGACGATCTCGTCGTCGCGATAGACGAAACTCCCGGGTATCTCGCCCGCGACGATCTTGCAGAACAAGCAGTTCGGCTCCATAGCTACTTCCCGTTCATCTCGTCTTGATGAAAAACGTCCAGCGCTTTACGGCCGTATTCCCGGCACGGTCCGAAACGCGAACGACGACATGCATCGGACCGTCGGGATATGCGATACCGGGCGTATACTCGATGAAGCGCGCCGTGCGCACGGAGGCCGGCGTGACGTCGTGACCGTTCACCGCGATGCTCGCGCTGGAGGGGTTCACGCCGATCGCCGAACTGTCAAAGGTAGCGTAGATGCTCGGGCGGCTGTCGTTGACCACGGCTCCGTCGCCCGGAGCGTAGTCGCTCACCACGGGAGGAACGCTCGAGACGGAGATCGTGGCCTGCGACTCGGCGGCCGGCGCTTGCGTACCGTCGACTTCCAGATGCCCGAAGATCGGCGCGTCTGCAAAACTCACGCCGGCCGATGCGGTGTAGACGGCCGTGTAGACGCCGGGTGTGTTCTCGGTAAGAGGCAGACCGACCAGGTACGGGCCGATGTCGTAGGTGGCTTCGCCTCCCGGCGTCCCGCGAAGCGTGACCGTAAACGACTCGCCCGCTCGCAGCGGCGCAGTCGCATCGGCCTCGATCGACACAATCGCGATTCCGGAGGCCGGGACCACCGTCGAGCCCGGCGCCCCGGGCCGCGTCGCGACGATCTGCCGTACCTCGGAACTGTCGATGTTATAGCGAACGGTAACCGCATCGCCGACCCGCAGATCGCGCAGCGTCGCCGCGCTGCCGTTGAGACTCACCGAGGTGGCCTTGTCCGGCGCGATCACGTGTCCGTCACCAAGCACGAGCTCGCCGTCGCCCACCGCGGCGATCCGGCCGCCGCGTGACCCATATGCGTCCACGATCCGCTCGACGTTGCCGCTGCGATCCAAATAGAGGTGCGTGAAATCGCCCACGTGCACGTCGCCGATCGTACCCGGGTTGCTGGTATCGGCATTCACGTCCTGCACGACGACCTCGGCCGATGCGTTTACATTCAGCGTGCGAACCGATGCGTTATACGTGAGCGTAATCGTCGAAGGCACGGAGTTCTCGTCGACGGCCGTTACGGTGCCGATCTCTTCTTCGCCGGAGCCGTTCGCCACGATGCCATTTCCGGAGCGTCCGATAAGCGTGGATACGATATCGACGCTGTTGGTCTGGCGATCGAAGCTCGCCTGCGCACCGAGCGCGGCCGTGAAGAACCGCAGCGGCGCATAGAGGGTATAGCCTATCTCGACCGGCGCGCTATCGAGAACCACAGCCCGGCCGTCCACGTGCGCGAGCCGGCTTCCCACGCGCAGTTCGATCGTCTTATAGGCTGCATGCGTGACGATGCGGCCGTTCTCGTCGTCGAAGCCTAATCCCAGCGCCTCTATGATGCGCCGCACCGGCACGAGCAGATGATCCTTGTAAAAGCGCGGCGGTGGATCGACGGCAAGCTTCGTCCCGTCGATCACGATGGAGATAGGCTCGATCTTCCGGCCTACCGCCCGCGCGGCCGGAGGGGCCGCGGCGGCGGAGACCGACGCGACGGCACAGAGCGCCGCAAGCACCCAGATCGACCGGTGGATCACGCTCGTCGCTCCTCCAATACCTCTCGGTAGACTGCGGCCGTCGCCGTCGCGCAGCGGTCCCACGTCAGACGCCGCGCCAGAATACGTCCTTCATTGACGAGAGCGGCACGTCGACCCTCGTCGCCGAGGAGCCGCGCGAGCACGCCGCGCAGAGCGGCCGCGTCACGCGCCGGGAACGTCAGAGCGGCCGGCCGCAGCACACGCGGCAGCGCTTCGTCGCATGCGACAACCGGGCAGCCGGCCGCCATTGCCTCGAGCATTGGCAAGCCGAAGCCTTCTCCGAGTGCCGGATGGACCAGGGCCGTCGCTCCCGCAAAATACGCAGCGAGCTTCTCGCCCGGCGCATCGCCGAGTACGCGGATCTCTCCGAGGTTACGCCGGTACGCCGCCAAAGCTCCGCCGAAATCGTCCTGCCCCGTAAGGTACAGGTCGATCGCATGCTCCGGTGGGAGCGTCGACCAGGCTTCGAACAGCGTCGGAAGATCTTTGTGGCGCCGGTGATTTCCGGCGTAGATCAGATACGGGCGCGGCGCCGCGAACGCAGGCGGCGGCACCAAGAATTCCTCACCGGCGCCAAGTGCGACCACGCGCACCTTGGCCGGATCGACGCCCAGAAAGCGCTCGAGGTCCGCGACGGTGCGCTCGTCGTCCGTCACGATGCGCGCCGCGCGCGCGCACCCCAAGGCAACCGCAGTGCGGTAATAGACTCCGACCTTCCGCTTGAAATACTGCGGAAAGCGCAAGTGGATGAGGTCGTGTACCGTCAGAACGTACGGCCGCGGCGCGACCAGCGGCATGTAGAGCGACGTGAAGTGCACGAGATCCACGCGAGCGCGACGAATGGCTGCCGGCAGCGCGATTTGCTCCTCCCAGCCGAAGTTCTCACCACGCCCAAACGTTACGAACCGCATGTCGGGCGCGACGCGCGGCAGCCTCGCGACGAGCTCACGCACGTACGCCTTCATGCCGGCCGACATTTGGCGCGTCGAGCGGGCATCGATACCGACGCCGTTCATCGGCCGGCTCGTGCCTTCGCGCGAACGATAACGGGGTAGATCGCCGAATAGTACGCGACGAAGAGGCCGCGCCAGCCATCGAGCAACCCCCCGCGCCCGAGCAGCGTTCGGAGAAACCGGGCCGGCGCGAGGAAGAGCTGCCACGCGAGACCGAGCGCGGAAGCCGGAGCGAGCCGCGCTTCGATCGTCGTATACGCGTCGAACTTTCTACGATAGGACGCCACGTCGGGATAAGACTCGTGCACCAGCGTGCCACGCAGGTGCCCGACGGGACCCGCAACGTTCCAGCGCTC
>JAJXWN010000189.1 GCA_021781595.1 bacterium
CGGCGTGAAGATATCCTTCACGAGCGCCGTGATGGTCGTGCCGGCCGCCGCGCCGATGACGACGGCGACCGCGAGGTCGACGACTTTGCCGCGCAGCAAGAACCGGACGAACCCCCGTGCGATCGATCTCCCTTCGGCGGCGACGTGGCGCCCGACGTCTCTTGGAGCGTGACCCATGGTCTAGACCCTGCTCGTTTCTCGCTTGCGGCGGCGCAGGCGCTCGGTCTCGTTGAGGAGACGCTTGCGCAGGCGAATAGATTGCGGCGTAACTTCAACCAGCTCGTCGTCTTCGATGAACTCGATGGCGCGCTCTAACGACAGTTCTTCCGGCGGCGCGAGTTTGACGTTGTCATCCGAACCCGAGGCGCGCATGTTGGTGAGTTTCTTTTCGCGCACGACGTTGAGCGCGATATCCTTGTCGTCGTTAGCCCGCCCCACGATCATGCCTTCGTAGATATCGACGCCGGGACCGACGAAGAAGCGCCCGCGCTGCTCCACGCCGGCCAGGGCGTAGGCCGTGCTGCGGCCGGTGTCGCTGGCCACCAGGGCGCCGACGTTGCGCCCGGGCAGATCTCCCTGCCACTCCTGATGGTCGTAGTACGTGTGCGACATGACGGCCGTGCCGCGCGAAAGCGTGAGCAGTTCGCCGCGCAGACCGAAGATCGCTCGGGTCGGCATGGTGTACTCCAAGCGGCGCGATTCGCCGAGCGAGATCATGTTCGACATGAGGGCCTTGCGCCGTCCGAGCGCCTCGATGACCGCTCCGGAATATGCCTCCGGCACATCCACGACCACATACTCTACCGGTTCGAATTTCTTTCCCCCGCGTTCGATGAGAATGACCTGCGGTTTGGAAACTTGCACTTCGTAGCCCTCGCGGCGCATGGTCTCGATCAAGATCGAGAGGTGGAGCTCACCGCGACCGCGCACCTCGAAGGTATCGGCGGAATCCGTATCCGCTACGCGCAGCGCAACGTTCGACTCGAGTTCGCGCATGAGCCGGTCGCGAATCTGGCGCGATGTGAGGAATTTGCCTTCGCGGCCGGCAAACGGCGAGTTGTTGACGCTGAAAAACATCGAAACCGTCGGTTCGTCGACGGCGATGGCATGCACGCCTTCGGGGGCCTCGGAGTCGGCGATCGTGTCGCCGATGTTCAGGCCCTCGATGCCCGAGACGCAGACGATGTCGCCTGCGCTCGCTTCATCGACTTCGACCCGTTCGAGCCCCTGAAACGTCAGGAGTTTCGTCAGGTGCAGGCCCGTTTGGATCGTACCGTCTCGCGCGACTTTGACGATGGCCGCATTGATCTTCGCGCTCCCACGGAAGACGCGCCCGATGCCGATGCGGCCGACGTATTTGTTGTGGTCGATGGCGGAGACGAGCATTTGGAAACTGCCGTCTTCGGCGGGAGCTTCGGGTACGTGTTCGGCGATCGTTTGAAAGAGCGGTTCGAGATCTTCGCTGCGGTCATCGAGGGCGCGTTTGGCGATGCCGAGCTTCCCGTTGGTGAAGACCACCGGGAAGTCGGCCTGCTCGTCATTAGCCCCCAGTTCGATAAACAGATCGAACGCCTCGTTGACGACCTCGGTCGCACGCGCGTCCTTGCGGTCGATCTTGTTGACGACCACGATCGCCTTCAGATCGAGTTCGAGGGCCTTGCGCAGCACGAAGCGGGTCTGCGGCATGACGCCCTCGGCCGCGTCGACCAGCAAGAGCACGCCCTGCACCATCTGTAGCACGCGTTCGACTTCACCGCCGAAGTCGGCGTGGCCGGGCGTATCGACGATGTTGAATTTGAGGTCGCCGTGCCGGACCGCCGTGTTCTTGGCTAGAATCGTGATGCCGCGCTCGCGTTCGAGCGGATTGGAGTCCATGATCCGGGTCTCCATGTGCTGACCCTCGCGAAAGACTCCGCTCTGGCGTAGCATGGCGTCCACGAGCGTGGTTTTGCCGTGGTCGACGTGGGCGATGATGGCGACGTTGCGGATATCCGGGCGAGTCTTCACTGGCCAGTTCTACCACAGGGTGCCGCTTCGGCGCTAGTGCTTGTGCCCCGGAACCCCTCAGGGCTGGGCGCGCGGCAGCGCAAACCAGAAGGTCGTGAGGCGGCCGGGCTCGCTTTCACAGCCGATCGTGCCGCCCATGAGGCCGACCAGCTCCGAGCAGATGTAGAGGCCCAAACCGATGGAGCTGTCTTTCGCGGCCGAGAGGCGGCCGAAGCGCGTAAAGAGCCGGTCGCGGTCGGCCTGGGCGATCCCCGGCCCCTCGTTCTTGACGGCGAAATAGACACGTTCCGCCTCCCCGCGCAGCTCCATCGCGATGACCGAGTGCGGGGAGGAGTACTTCGCTGCATTGGAGAGCAGGTTGGTCAACACCTGAACGAGGCGGCCCGCGTCCGCTTGTACGCCGGGCACCGGTTCCAAATACAGGGTGCGGAACTCGCGGTCGGGATGCTCGCTGCGGACGCGGGCGACGGATTCCTCAACGACCGAAACCGCATCCGTGGATTCGAGACGCAGCGTCAGTTTGTGCGCGTCCATGCGCGAGAGCAGCAAGAAATCCTCGAAGATCGCCGAGAGCCGCGTCGTCGAGCTGCCGAGAACCTGGAGCAGCTCGGAGCGCCGCTCGGGCGGGATCGATTCGAAGTGCGTTTGAAGCAGCGCGGTCGCCCCGCGGATGGCGGCCAAGGGCGAGCGGACTTCGTGTGAAACCATGCTGAAGAAATCGCTTTGCGCGCGCGAAGTCTCTTCAACGACGTGCCGGCGCTCGATCTCGGCGACGTGCGCGCGAGCGTTGGTCAGAGCGAGCCCAACCAGGTTGACGAACAGTTGCATCTGGCGCAACGTTTCGTGCGAGGGGACGCGGCCGTCGAGCGGCCCGTCGACCGAGATGTACCCGAGCATCGACCCGTCTCGGTCCACAAGTACCATTGTGACGCAGTCGCGCTCGTGCCACGCTCCCGGGTCCGAGCGCGGAGCGTCGAGCGGGAGATCGCCCGAGTAGATGGGGTACGCCCATTTCGCGTTGCTCTCGGCCGGGATGTAGAAGCAATGCGGAACCACTTCGTATTCGGGAGCCAGCACTTTGAGGATCGCCTCCCGCGGCACGTGCTCGCCGAGGCGCGCGTTTTCGAGCCCCGGAGTGAACCCCAACAAAACGCGGCGGTACATCTCTCCGCCGGGCGCGGCGGCGGCGACGATTCCGATGTAACGGAATCCAAAGAGCTCGCGCAGGCCGTGCGCTATGGAATCGAGAGCGTCTCCGATCTCGGGCGCTTGCAAGATATCTTGTGTGATCTCTAGGAGACGCTGGAGCGTCCGGCTCTCCGTCGAGGGCGCTAGTGCGGAGGGCATGGTAATTCTCTTTGGTTATCGGCAGATGCAGGCAGGGAAACGCTGCAAAACGCGCGACTCCTTTGTAAAGTATGGTGGTGCGAGTCGGGGAACATCTCTTCGTCAATGGAGATTGCGTTCAGGGTGCGCTCGAGCACCTGCCGGATGGGTGCGTGGATTTGATCGTTACCGATCCGCCTTACGGAATCGAAGCCAACTTTTTACACCGGCATTACAATCGCGACGAGCGGTTCGTCGTCGGCGGATACGTTGAAGTCCCCAAGGAGGAGTACGGCTCCTTCAGCCGAGCTTGGACCGCGCAGGCCGCTCGCGTGCTGCGCCCGGGCGGCCAGATCTACGTCGTCTCGGGCTACACCAACCTCTACGACGTGCTCGGCGCGCTCCGCGCGAGCGGACTGCGCGAGATCAACCACATCGTGTGGAAGTACAATTTCGGCGTCTATACTTCGACGAAATTCGTCTCCTCCCATTACCACATTCTCTACTACGCCAAGCCGGGAGGGCGGCGCACCTTCAACCTGCAGAGCCGCTATGCGAACGACGAAACCGGCCATTCCGGCGGGTCCGCGAATTACCGCGATCGGGAAGACGTGTGGTCTATCAACCGCGACTACAAGCCCGGAAGAATCAAGAACAAGAACGAGTTGCCACGAGCGCTCCTGCAGAAGATGCTGCAGTACTCGAGTAATCCCGGCGATCTCGTCTGCGATTTTTTCATGGGAGGGGGATCGACCGCGGCCGTCGCGATCGGCTTGGACCGCCGCTTTGCGGGCTTTGAAATCTCGCCTGCCATTTTCGCCAGCCGCCTTCCGGAACTGCGCGCGGTCGTCCCCGGAGAGCTGCTGGCCTCCGTCGCGAGCCCGCGCGCGCACGTCGTTCGCCATCGCGGGAAAACCTGGAGCGATTCGGATGAAGACGCCTTGCGCGGCCGTTACGAAGAACTCTCCGCCGCCGGCAAAACGAAAGAGGCGATCGTCGCTGTGCTGGCCCGCGAATTCGGTCGCGGATCGTGGTCGATCCGCAAACGGTTGAAGATCATTCTCGGGGCGGGTATCCGGTGAC
>JAJXWN010000190.1 GCA_021781595.1 bacterium
CGCCGTATGCGATCGAGATCGTCCGGTAGGCGTTGCCGTGCTCGACCAGCAAGACGATCGGGGCGTGAGACGTATGCGCTTCCTTGAGCGCGTCGTAGAGCAAACCGTCGGAATAGGCCCGCCCGTCCACCGCTACGAGTTTGGTGTCGATACCCAAGCTCGCCTTCCACGCGGGGGAACCGAAGCGCACGTCGCCGACGCTGCCGTTGAAGGCCGAGAAACCGAGCGAATACCAGAAGTCGTTCTTCTTGACCCAGTGCGACGGCTTTTCGGTGTAGACCAGCTTCCAGCCGTCGGCGGTGAATCCGTCGGGCGGATGGATCGCGATATCGTCGATCCATTTATGGAAAAATCCCGCCCAGTCGTAAGGCACGACTGCGTTCAGCCCCGCAATGACGTCCGCCCGATCGTAGGTCACCACGATCGGACCGGTGTCTCTCTGCCCGAAGAAGGCACGCGCGAACGTATCGAGCGATTTCGTACCGTGCGAACGCTCGCGGATGATGCTGTCGGCTTTCAACCACATCAGCGCCGCTTCGGTGTAGAAATCCTCGCCGCGCCGCTCGGCGCCATAGCCGAACGGCGCTTGGTAGATGAAGGGCCCCGAGGTCGCCGTATCGCCTAGCGAACGCCACTTCCGGCCCGGCTCGTTGTCATAATGCGCCCAGAACGACGCGATCTGATCGGGCCAGTCCTTCGCTTTGCGGATGCCGTCGCGAAACGACATGACATCGCCATAATACTGCGTCATGCCTTCGTACACCCAGAGCAGCGAATCGTCGTAGGGCAGCTGCAGATTCTTCGGATAGAGGCCGGCGGGCATGCGGTACTTGCCGTCCCACGAGTGGTTGAACTCGTGCGAGAGCAGGTCGCCGCCGCGTTCGAGCGCTTTCGGATCGATCAAGTAGTTGCCGCCCTCACCGTCGTCGCTGGACTCGTGATGTTCGACGCCTTCGCCCGGTATTACGTCGCTGAGCGTCAGCAAGAAGTGATAGTCGTGCCAGTGACGCGCGCCGTACATCGCCAGCATCTCGCGCACGAGCGCTTTGAAATGATCGATGGTCGCGGGCTTCGCGTCGAGCTCCGGCGGCACGTCCGCGCACGCGTTGAGCGTCGCGGTGCCGGGATCGGTGCCGCCCCCGTGCCAGAGCACCCATTGGCGGAAGTTGATGCACGAGTCGAGCGGCGAGTCGACGAGATGCTCGAGCGACGTCCGCGCGAACGTCACCGTATTGCCGTCGCGCCGCGGATCGTAGAGTGCCGTCGCGTACTTCCAGTGCTCGCCCGGCAACACGATGCTCGGCGCGAAGATCGTATCCTGTATCGTGCCGGTCGAAGGATAGAGCAGATTTTGATTCCACGTGATGACCAGCATGTTCGGCGTGGCCAAGCGCGACGACGAGTACCGGCCGAAGGTGGCGCCAAGGTAGGTGAAGTCGACATCGATCGACCGCACGCCCTTCGGCACGTCCGTCTCGAACGCGAACATGTCGAGCGGGTTGCGCCGCCAGGGAATCGTCCGGCCGTCCGCACGGATCGTGAGATCGGCGACGTTGACGATCGGCCCGACCGGCTGATGCTCTCCCGGAATCCACTTCGGATAATAGAGGGTCAGCGGTCCCGGGCGCACGGGAATCGTCTCGTGGGTCCGCACGATGTTCTGCGCGGGCGCCTGGGAGACGTCGACCACCAGCTGGATCGGCTGTGCGGCGGCGGCAGGCATGAGGCAAGCGAAAGCTGCGGCGAAGGCGACCGCACAAAAAGCGGCCGCGCGTGGGGCGGCGTTCTTCATCGTCGCCAGGTTCGCTGCTCCGATGCGGCGGCACTGCCTGCCGGGCCCGAACTCCCGCGCCCTTGCACCGGAGTTACGCCTCGTGGTATGCTCCGGGGGCCGAAGTAGGGCCCGAAGGGGTCCTCACCGGATGCCTTCGGGCGATCCGGTCTTCATCCGAGGGACCGCCGGCCGGTTCCGTTCGATGGGGTCGCTTCGGCGGCGCCATTTTTTTTTGCCGCCCCGCTTGGCGCTAGTCGCGACCGTCGCGATAGGGGTTAAAAGGAGACTCTGCCATAGCTCGACCGCTCCGCGTAAACGACCAGATCCGTATCCGCCAGGTTCGCGTGATCGACGAAGACGGCTCGCAACTTGGGATCATGCTAACCGAGGACGCCCAATCCCGCGCGCGCTCGGCCGGACTCGATCTTATCGAAGTATCGCCCACCGCGCAGCCGCCGGTTTGCAGAATCGGCGACTACGGTCGTTTGAAGTACGAGCAGTCGAAGAAAGATAAAGATGCCCGCAAGAAACAAAAGAATTTCGAACTCCGTGAAGTGAAGCTGCGCCCCAAGATCGAGACGCATGACTACGAAACCAAAGCTCGTATGGCCGAGCGCTTGATACAGGACGGCAGTAAGATCAAGGTTACGATCATGTTTCGCGGACGCGAGATTACCTACACCGTCTTCGGGCGGAAACTCTTGGATCGGATGGCCGAAGATATGGCACCGATTGCGACCGTCGAGCGCGAACCGAAGCTCGAAGGTAAGAACATGTTTATGATTCTAGCGCCTCGTGCGGTGCCCGCCGGCCCTCCGAAGTTCTCGTCCCTACGCGAATCGGAGAAAGACGGAAAACCGCACGCACATGCTACGACGGAGGAGCAGCCCAGTGCCTAAGATTCGAACCCACCGCGGAACCGCCAAACGCGTGAAAGTAAGTGCGAACGGCAAAGTAACGCACCGTCACCAGTTCAGCGGCTGCGGCCACATTCTCAGTAAGAAAACGCGCAAGCGCAAGCGTAATTTCCGCAAGGATCAACCGGTGTTCAAGGGCGACCTCAAGCGCATCGCGCCGATGATCCCGTACTTGGTATAGGGAGGGCTCGAACAGATATGGCACGCATCAAACGCGGCGTCCACGGCCTCAAACATCGCCGCAAGGTAATGAAGCTCGTAAAGGGCTTTCGCGCGGCGCGCCGGCGCAACTATCGCGTTGCGAACGAAGCCCTGCTGCACTCGCTCGCATACGCCTTCCGCGACCGGCGCGTTCGCAAGCGCGATTTCCGCTCGTTGTGGATTAGCCGCATCAACGCCGCCGCTCGCAAAGAAGGCTTGAGCTACTCGGTCTTCATGAACGGCCTCAAGAAATCGGGCGTAACGCTCAACCGCAAGGCGCTGGCCGAGCTGGCGGTTTCGGACGGAAAGGCATTCGGTTCGCTGCTGCAGATCGCTAAAACGGCCGTCGGCAGGTAACTCAGGCTCGGGCATCCACGGAAGCGGGCCAGCTTCAGCTTCAATCCTCCTAATAACAGAACGCCCTCAGATGGCACATATTCGTTGAACGTTCTTCAAGAAAGCCGCAATTATAATAAAAAGGAAACCAAGACGAATCGGACCCCTGGTACCAGTTATCCCCACTGCGCCGTAGTGACGACGGTTGTCACGGGGAAATTCGCTGACGCGGGCGGTCTCTCTCAGCGGCAAATTTCAACCCGTACCGTGGACTGCGTCCAGCCTGTCCTACATTTCCGGACGTTATTTTCAAAATCCGACCAAGGATAACCCGGCGACCTACGCTGAGTACTGGGAGATATACCCGGTCGGTACCCCGCTTCCAAAAAATCATCTCCAGTTCCCGCCCCTCCCGCGCATCCCGCACTTCCCAATTCCGGCACCAACCAACCCCGCGCCGGACTCCACTCCGTGAACCGAGCTCAAGGAGCCGCCACATGAGCTTACGCCTTTCGTCGCGTACCGCTTTCGCGATCGCCGCCTCCCTCTGCGCCGGGGGACTGCTCTGCGTTCTCGCCGCACCCGCGCCCGCACAGGGTTCCGATACCTCGACTGCGCGCGCACCGATCCGCGTGACCGGTTGCGGAGCCGGCGAGGGCCGGAAACCGACTGCGCACTCGCGCGGAACCTCGACGCTCGACGTCGAGTACCAGAACCTCTCGTCCAAACGCATCGTTCGAATCGAGTGGGGTTTTGCGGTCAACGACAAGATCGTCGCGCGCGTCACCGACACGAGCGCGCTCGCGCCGCAGGCTACCGTCGATCACCACTACCCGCTGAACTACGACATCTTCCCGCAAGGCCTGCTGCTGGGCGATATGAAGTGCCACGCCCTCTCCGTAAAGCTCGCGGACGGAACGCTTTGGATCGGGCCACGCCCTGCGATGCCGTTGCGCGCGGTTGCCACGCCGCCGCCGGGGGAGGACCTGGCGATGCACATGCAGCCCTTCGGCGCGCAGATCGCGATGTCGAGCTGCTCGCTGAGCGTTGACGAGAACCACACGCCGGTCACATCGACCGTCGAGATCGCCTACACCAACACCGCAACGCAGGCGACCTCACGCGTCGATTGGGGACTTGCTGCCGAAGGAACGATCTACGAGCAGTTTGCCG
>JAJXWN010000191.1 GCA_021781595.1 bacterium
AGCGTGCTTGCGGCTGCACCGACAACCCGGAGCCCAGCCACCTCGCCGGAAGCGTTCGAAGTCACGGTCGCGATGCACGGCAATACCGCCATCGTCACCGGCGTGCGCAGCGGTATGCGCTTCGCCGATGCATTCTACTACGCGCGCGGCCGCTGGTATGCGTGGTACTCGCAGGAAACGCCTATACGCTAGTCTGCGGCAACGTCATTGCACGAAGAGCAGCGCCAGGATCAAGGCCGGCAGAAGAACCAGGAGCCCGGTGCGCAGGAACTGCCAGGGAGTCACCTCAAGACCGTCGCGGCGCAGTGCGATCAGCCAGAGCAGCGTAGCGAGGGAACCGGTGATGGAGAGATTCGGTCCGAGGTCTACGGCAACCAGCGTTGCTCGCGAAAGGCCCGCCGAAATTGCTGCACCGTGCAAAGAGTACCCTGCGAGCAGCGCAACGGGCAAGTTGTTGAAGAGATTGCACGCGAGCGCTACGGCTGCGCCGCTGAGGAGAGCCCCCGGCGCGGAGCCGAGATGAGAGCAGTAGCGCAGAAACGCGCGCGCGAGTTCCAGCGCACCGGTGCGGTCGAGCGCAGCGACGATCGCGAACAGCCCGGCAACAAGGGGTACGATCGGCCACGCGATGGTGCGTCCGACGGCAGCCGGAGCGGCCCGGTCTACCGTTCCGACGACGCCCACGGAGAGCACGCCGAGCCCGAGACTCGCTAAGCCGACTGGACCACCTAGCGCCGCTACGCCCACCAAGGCAGCCCCCGAGGCCGCTACCGCGGCAAGGGCGACGCGCCCGCCTCGAGTCAGCGGGGTGGCCGTTACCGCGCTGACGGAGAATCGCCGGCGCAGCCCGATCCGCGCGATCAGGAAGAGGGCCAGGAAGGTTGCCCCGAGGCTCGCGATGGCCGCGGGCCCGAAGGCACGCAGCCATAGGCCGAGCGGCGGAAGATGCGCCCCAAAGACCACGAGGTTGGCCGGATTGCTGATCGGCATGACGAAACTGGCGGCGTTTGCCACGAAGGCGCAGGCGTACAGGAACGGCATCGGATCGATCTCGGTCCGGGCGAGGACGGTGAAGACGGCCGGCGTCAAGACGATCGCTGTGGTATCGTTCGAGAGGAGCGTGGTCACGAGGGCGCCGACGCCGTACACCAAGACGAAGAGGCGTCTCTGGGATCCGCGCGAGGCCATCAGCGTATGCGCGGCCAGCCACGCGAAGATCCCCTCCGCCCGCGCGAGCTCGGAGAGGGCCATCATACCCACGAGAAATGCGTAGACCGGAATCCCGTGCGCAACCGCGCTCACAGCCGCCTGCAACGGTACCAGCCGCAACCCTACCAGCGTGACGGCGCCGAGAACCGCCCAGATCCACTCCGGAACGCGCCACGGGCGAAAGAGGACGCCGGCAAGTGCCGCGGCGCTGACGGCCCACGTCACGGTCTGCGTTGCGATCGTCACCGCGGGTTCATACCCGCTCAAGAAGTGAGTTCCATCTTGGGGGCGCACGGAGATCCCGAGGGAGGACCTTATCCACATCCTGGCGTATATCCACAAACATTGATTTGGTGATATGGATGAGCTGTGGAAAAGTGCGGGCAGGCAGCGCGCAGAACCTAGCGACAGGGGCGTGGTACTATGCCCTGAACTCCGGTCCCTTACCAATGGAGGCACTCCCTGATGACAAATTCTCGCGGTATTTCGGGCGTACTCTGCGCGATCATCGCATTCGCCCTTAGCGCGGCGCCGGTGCGGGCGCAATCTGACGCGACGGCACGGCTACTCCAGGCGCTCGCGGATAGTCAGGGTCGGACGGCCTCGGTGACCGTTGGGGCTCTGCCGGCCGGCGGCGTAGCGGGCGTGCCGTTGCCGGCCGGACCTGTGCTGGGCAGCATCGTATCGGGGCCGAACGTCGCGTTAGCGTCCTTGGGGCCGGCTGGAACGACGGAGATCTTTTACTCCGTCCCCGACGCAAAGGCCGCCGCCGCGGCGTACGACCGGGCACTCGAGCGTACCGGTTGGAAAAGGCACCGGCTGCTTCAGATGGGCGGCTTCGCAGCGCCTGCCTTCGCGCAGCTCGATGAGTACTGCGGTACAGACGAGCGGTACGTTACCGTCCGCGCTCTAAAGGGCGATTCGGGCGTCTTGCTGGTGACAATCGTCAAACAGGAACCTGCGGCCATGTTCGATCCCTGCGCGGCGGGGTCGCCCCTTTCGAGGATCGAGACGCAACTGCGCTCGCCTCTGCCGGAACTGCGAGCGCCCCAGGGTGTCGACATGGCGACGCCGTTCCCGCCGACGAATCCGTTTGGGAGCTCGTCCGCCTACTTACATACGACCAAACCCCTCGGAGAGATGCTCGCAGCCTTCTCAGCGCAGCTCGTAAAGGCCGGATGGATTGCCGGGCCCGATGTCGTGGGCGCGGACGTGGCGGCAGAGACACTGACCTACGGCAAACCGCGCCGGCACTGGCGTGCGGTCCTGACCGTCAGCCGCAGCGGCAAAGGGGTGGAGTATGCGAACATCTCGGCGGTCCGCGAGGCGAATGAGTAACTACGTTCCCGTCGATCCGAGGATCGCGGAGTTTGCTGCATACTTACGGCTGGAACGGGGGCAGTCAAGCCGTACGAGCGAGGAATACGCTCGCGATGTCGAGCTCTTCGGATGCTTCTTGGAACCTGGACATCCGAGGACGGCACCGTTCTTTAAGATTGGGGAGACGACCGCCTCGGATATCCGGCGGTTCGTAATGGATCTCATCGGGCCGCGCAACTATACGCCGGCCTCGGTACGGCGTAAGATCGCAGCGCTGCGCTCGTACTTTGCGTTACAGAGACGCGAAGGCCGCCGTCCGGATAACCCGGCCGACGACGTGCCGCCACCAAGGGCCGCCAAGCGTTTGCCGCAGGTCATGTCGGAACCGGAGGTCGCGAGGTTGCTGCGCACCCGCATCGCCGGCAAGAGCGAGTTTCAACGGCTGCGGGACATCGCGATCATGGAGGTGCTCTACGCGAGCGGAATCCGGCGCGCGGAGCTCGTCGGACTGAACCTCAGCGACGTCGACCTCGATCGCCGGATCATGCGGGTCATCGGTAAAGGGAACAAACAGCGTGCCGTCTTCCTCAACGCAGCTGCGGCCGACGCGATACGCAACTACCTGGCTCTACGGCCCCGAACCTCCGACGAAGCGCTGTTTTTGAGCAGGCGCAAGACGCGGCTTTCGCACCGCCAGGCCTGGGTGGTCTTCCGCGAGTTCGCGCAACTCAGCGGCCTGCAAAAGCACGTGACGCCGCACGTGATGCGCCACTCTTTTGCGACGCATCTGCTAGAGAACGGTGCGGACATCGTCACGATCAAAGAGCTGCTCGGCCACGAAAGTCTTTCGACGACGCAGATCTATACCAACGTCTCGCTCGAACACATTCGGCGGAGTTACGAGCAAGCTCATCCGCGGGACCGCACGAGCGATCGGTAACGCCTCCGTCGAATACGTAACGGTATGAGGCGCCTGGTCCTTCTTCTTCCGCTGGCGATCGCGGCCTGCTCGAACGCTCCGGCTACCTTCCGGCAAGTCGGCACGCTCGCGCCCGGCTCGCAGATCGTCGTTCGAAACCGCGACGGTGAGATCGACGCGTATGCCCCGAAGATCGGCCAGGCCCAAGACACATACACGATCGAGGCTTTCGGGGCCAAGGGTTCCGCGCCGACGCTGCTGCGGCGCACTGGCGGCACCATCGTGGTGCGCCCGGCCGAGCCGTTGGATCGATATGCGCGCGGGGACGCAGCGGTTCGCTACTTGGTTCGGGCACCCACCGGTGTCACGCTGCATCTCTCCACGGATCGAGGACTCATCAACGTCGCCAATGCCAAAGGGACGGTGGATGCGCGAACGCGGCACGGCGATATCAAGATCATGATCTCAGGCTACGCGAACGCCCACGCCGGCACCGGTAACGTCAACGCGACCTTCGGCAGCACCGATTGGCCCGGTACGCTGCACTTCAGCACGGATACGGGCAACGTTACGATCTGGGTCAACGCAACCGTCAGGGCGCACGTCCACCTCCACACCGGCCACGGAACGATCTTCACCGATTTCCCGCTCAGGGGAACGTCCAAAGGGAGGAACGAGACGATCGACGGATGGATCGGCGGCGCTGCGAACCGCGGCATCGACGTAGAAGTCCACGACGGCAGCATTCGCATGCTCCAGTTGAAACCGCAAGTCTGAGCCGGCTATCGATACCAAACGCCTTGCTGGGATCCAATGTCATGCTGCGCTACGCGCTTCCCGAGCCGCGGCGCTGCTGCGAGAGGAGCGCCTCCTTTGCCTTCAGGAGCCGGAGTATCGCGTCGTTGTAGGGAGTTGGT
>JAJXWN010000192.1 GCA_021781595.1 bacterium
CCTCGTGATAGGCCGTGCGCGCAAGCACCGTGCCGACGTCATCGTGCAACATCTTCACCTGCTCTCGAGCGATCTGCGCCCAGCCCGCATCGTTACCGACGATCGCGATCACAGGGATGCCGTGGCGCACGAACGTATCGAACTCGACGAGGCCGTAGCCACACGCGCCGTCGCCGTAGAGAATCCAAACCTCAGCATCGGGACGGCATAAGGCGGCTCCCAACGCGAAGCCGGCACCCACGCCCAGAGTGCCGAAGGCGCCCGGATCGAGCCACGTCAACGGCCCCCGAGGCCGAACGACGTAGGCGGCGGTGGCCACAAAATCCCCGCCGTCGGCGACCAGTAGCGCGTTCTCACCGGCGGCGCGGTCGACGGCACGCAGTAGCGCGATTGGATTGACGAAATCGCCGCTGTTGCCGGCCTGACGGTCGATCTCCGATTCGCGCGCGGCATCGCGTGCGCGCAGCCGCGCGATCCAATCTTGCCACCGCGAGCCCGAGCCTTCGAAGCGCTCGCAGAGCTCCTCGAGGACTCCCCCCGCGTCGCCGATCGCCGCGACCTGCGGCCGGTGGTTGAGCCGCGCCTCTCGAGCGCTCCGATTTGCGGCGATCACCGTAGCGGCACGCCGCATGTGACGGCCGTAGTCTAGCCGAAAATCACAGGGCACGCCGGCAAGCAGAACGCAGTCTGCCTCTCTCAGGGCCTCGCGCCGGTGATGGCGCATCTGTAACTCGTGGTTGCGCCCCAGCAGACCGCGTGCCATGCCCGAAAGGTACGCGGGGATGCGCAGGCACGCGACAGCTTGCGCGATACGCTGCGCGTTTCCCGGGACGGCGAGCGTCTGACTGCCGATGACCACGACCGGCCGCGCCGCCTTGGCCAGCGCAGCCGCCGCCGCGTCGATGCTTGCACCTGCCGCGGCCGGCAACGCGGCATCACTCGCCCGCCGCGGCATCGCGCCTCGCTCTCGCGCGAACATGCGGGCGACGTGTCGTTGCAGGTAAAGACGCTGCAGGCGATCAGAGAGCGAGCTGCCTTTGGCCGACGCATCAGCGTACCATTTGCGGACCGTCGCTTCGTCATAAAGCAGATCCAAGGGGCATTCCACAAAGACCGGGCCGGGAACGCCTTCCCGGGCAACGGCGAAGGCCTCGTCGATTGCCGGAGCGAGATCGCGGACGCGCCCTATCTTCTTCACGAGCTTCACATGCGGCGCCACGAGAGAGCGCTGATCGATATCCTGAAGCGCGCCGCGCCCCTGGAGCGCGGTCGGCGCAGCGCCGCCCAGCAGCACGATCGGCGATTGCGCCAGCTGTGCATTTTTCAACGCGGTTATCGTATTCGTCAGACCGGGGCCCGCCGTCACGGCCGCGACGCCGGGGATTCCCGTCAGACGCGCTACGGCATCGGCCGCAAAGACGGCGGTCGCTTCGCTGCGCACGTCGACGACGCGGATCCCGCGCGCCTTCGCCGCCGTAAGAATCGGCGAGATGTGCCCGCCGCAAAGCGTAAAAAGCAAGCGCACCCCCCGAGCCTCAAGGGCCGCTGCGACACGGTCGCCGCCGTGACTGGGGGGATGCTCGTCTGCCACGTCTACCGGCGAATCACGTCTGCGGAGGCTTCATCCCCGTTAGCGGATCTCGACCTTCGCTCCGGCCTCTTCGAGCTTCTTCTTGACGGACTCGGCTTCGTCTTTCGTGACGCCTTCCTTCACGGCTTTCGGCGCGCTTTCGACGAACGACTTCGCTTCCGTCAATCCGAGACTCGTGAGCTCCCGAACCGCCTTGATGACCTTGATCTTCTCAGCGCCCGCCTCGGCAAGAATGACGTCAAACTCGGTTTTCTCGGCTGCCGGTGCGGCCGCAGCGCCCGCCGGAGCGGCCATCGTCGCGACGGGAGCCGCGGCCGAGACGCCGTAGTGCTCTTCCAACTGCTTGACGAGATCCGCGAGTTCGAGGACGGTGAGTTTGTCGATCGTTTCGATAATATCGGCAACTGCCATGATACGTTAACCTTTCTCTACTAGCTTTGAGATGACGTAGCCGCTTCCTTTTGTTCGCGGATTGCATTGAGGGCGCGGACGAGTCCGCTTTGGTTCCCCGACAAAACGGTTACCAGGCCGCGCAGCGGAGCGGCGAGCGAGCCGACGAGCCGTGCGACGAGTTCGATCTTAGGCGGCAACGCCGCCAGCGCGTTCACTTGCGCGGCATCGACGATCTTGCCGTCGATGTACGCCGCCTTGATCTTGAGCGCGTTGTTATCGTCAGCAAACTGCTTGAGGGCCTTGGCCGGTGCGACCGGGTCGGTGCCGGCAAAAACAATGCCGGTGGGCCCGGCGAGGAACTGTTCGAATTGCTTGGCGAGTTCGTCGCCGGCGGCGATAGCGAACAGCGTATTTTTTACGACCGCGTACGAACTGCCGTCTTTACGCAGCTCATTGCGGAGCTTCGTGATGTTCTCGACGGTCAAACCCGCGTAGTTGGTGAAGAACAGGTTTTCCGACTCGGAGAGCCGGCTCTGCAGCCCCGTCACCGCGGTCTCTTTTTTTGCGGTTGGCATAACGTTTCTTACTTTCAAACAAAAAATGCGCTCCATCCGTCCGAAGGGCGCATTATCGTGCGAACGACACCATGGGGCGGCCCGCCCCTGAAGGGGCGAGGGCCTCTGTCGGGATTCACGTATCGCGTCCTTGGTAGGCGCCTGGCGGCATTATCCCAGCGGGACCTACGGTCTTTGGAGCCGTCGGCAATCATACCAGAGTTGCGTGAGGGATGCAACTGGAGGCGCCCGCCCGGCGGCTCGGAGGTCTCGACGCTACGGCGTCAGGCGTGCGTCTTCACCTTGTTGGGGTCGACTTTCACCCCAGGGCCCATCGTGCTCGTCAGCGTGATGCTGCGCAGATACGTCCCCTTCGCGGCGGCCGGCTTCGCACGCACGATCGCGTCGAGCAGCGTGTTGACGTTCTCGACGAGCTTCGGTTGGTCGAAGCTCGCTTTACCGACGATCGTATGCACGATACCGGTTTTGTCGAGCCGGTATTCGACCTTACCGGCCTTGATATCGCGAATCGCAGAGCCGACGTTCGGCGAAACGGTACCGGCTTTGGGATTCGGCATCTTCTGTGCCAGGATTCGCCCTAGTTCTTTACCTACGGCAGCCATCATGTCCGGCGTCGCTACGGCGACGTCGAAGTCGGTAAATCCCGACTTCACCTTATCGATGAGATCTTGCTCGCCGACCAAATCCGCTCCGGCGGCCTCCGCTTCTCTCGCCTTGTCGCCCTTAGCGAAGGCAATCACCCGTACGGTGCGGCCCGTGCCGTTTGGCAGCAACACGGTGCCGCGGACGTTTTGGTCGCTCTTCTTCGGGTCGACGCCCAAGCGAATGTGTGCCTCGATCGTCTCGTCGAATTTCGCGGCAGCGTTATTCTTCACGATTGCGATCGCATCGGCGGTTTCGAAAACTTGCTTGCGGTCGAACGTCTCTATGAGTTTGCGGAACCGTTTCCCATGCACGCGTGCCATTTTACGCTTCGACCTCCACGCCCATAGAACGAGCCGTTCCCGCGATGATGCGTTTAGCCATATCGAGGTCGTTGGCATTTAAATCGGGCATCTTCGTCTTCGCGATGGCTTCGATTTGATCTTGCGCAAGCTTGCCGACCTTATTGCGGTTGGGTTCCTTGGAGCCCGACTCGATTTTCAAGGCCTGTTTGATAAGGAACGACGCCGGGGGCGTCTTCGTGATGAATGTGAACGTTCGGTCTTCAAATACCGTAATCTCGACAGGAACGATCATCCCCGCCTGTGATGCGGTACGCTCGTTGTACTGCTTGCAGAAATCCATGATGTTCAGCGAATACGGTCCAAGCGCCGGGCCGATCGGCGGCGCGGGCGTCGCCTTTCCGGCGGGAATCTGTAGGCCGATCTTGCCTACGATTTTCTTTGCCATGCTATCTCCTAACGATGCGCCGCGTCGCCGCTGCGCTTCTCCCCCTCCCTAAACCGGCTGCGAACGCGGGGGTAAGCGTCCGGCCAAAACGTTCTCGCGACTATACTCTTTCGATCTGGTAAAATTCCAGCTCGACCGGTGTTTCGCGTCCGAAGATCGAGATGAGCGCGCGTACTCTCTCCTTCTCGGGTTGAATTTCGTCGACGATGCCCGTGAAATCGAAAAATGGGCCCGACGTGACCTTGACGCGGTCACCTTTCTTGAAGTCGATCTTCAGTTTGGGCGCTTCGATACCCATCTGCTTGAGGATCGTCTTTACTTCTTTGTCCTGCAAGGGAACGGGCTTCTCGCCCGCGCCCGGACTCCCGACGAATCCCGTCACGCCCGAACTAATTCGA
>JAJXWN010000193.1 GCA_021781595.1 bacterium
GCCGTTCGATAAACTCTTGTCTTAGTGAAGACCTTATGGCGCCTTAGCCTCCTCACCAGCATCGTCGCGTATGGAGCGATCGTGATGGGCAGTTGGACGCGAATAAACGGCGCGGGTATGACGTGCCCCGACTGGCCGGCCTGTCACGGGAAGCTCATTCCGTCGATGGCCGGCGGCACGATTTGGGAGTGGACCCACCGCCTGCTCGTATTCTTGATCGCTCCGCTCGTCGTGGGGATCGCAGTCGAATCCTGGCGTCAGCGCCGGCAGTCGCCCTTCATCGTTCCGGGGACCTGCGCTATCGGAGCCCTGTTCGCGGTTCAGGTCGGCCTCGGAGCCGCCACGGTCCGCCTCTCGAACTCGCCGCTCTCGGTCGTCGTCCACTGGGGGACCGCCATGGCCTTTGTGGCCGCACTTACCGCGATGGCCGTCTTCGCTAGGACCACGACCGATCGCAGCCGGCTACTGCCCGGCGCACGCGGCGACGGCAGCCTCTTGGTCGGGGTGCTGGCCGGCACCACCGCGATCGCCTTCGTTACGATGTGCATTGGCGCGTACGTCAGTTCCAGCGGCGCCGGCTTGGCCTGCCTCTCGCTCCCGGGATGTGGAGGCAGGATCGTAGTATATAGTCCGAGCCAATATGTGCAGATGCTTCATCGATTCGTTGCTGCGGCAACCTTGCTCAGCGCCGTTACTGCCGTTGCGCTCGCTTGGGCGTGGCGAGCGGCGCGGAGCGTGCGCGTGATGTCGGCGGCCGGTCTCGCTTTGGTCTTGGTGCAGATCGTGCTCGGACTGCTCAACGTTGCGTTGCGCCTGCCGGTCGATTTGCGCGAAGCGCATGCCGCCAACGCCGCATTGCTTTTCCTCGCGTTCGTCGCCGCGACGACCGTCGCGGCGCTCGACGAGTACCGGCTGGGAGCGACGGTTACGGCGGCGTGAGCAGCACGCTGGAACGCATCGACCGGGCCGCCGTTAGGCGCACCACCGGCCTGCTCGGCATGCTCGTCGACTATTACGAGCTCGGCAAGCCGCGCATCATGTATCTGCTGCTGATTACCACGGCAGCGGCTATGATTATGGCCGCACGCGGGTTCCCGCAGCCGGAGATCTTTTTTTGGACGATGCTCGGCGGTGCGCTGGCGGCCCTCTCCGCCGGGACGCTCAACTGCGTCTACGATATCGACATCGACCGGATCATGCGGCGCACGCAGAACCGGCCGCTGCCGGCCGGCCGGCTCTCCGTCTTCGCCGCGACGACGCACGCGCTCGTCATCGGCGCCATCTCGTTTGCGATCTTCTATCTACGGGTCAACCCTACGGCCGCATGGCTTTCGCTGGCGGGCAATCTCTACTACGTCGTGATCTACACGATGTGGCTCAAGCGGCGGACGCCGCTGAACATCGTGATCGGCGGCGCCGCCGGCGCGATCCCTCCTCTGGTGGGTTGGGCGGCCGTGACCCACGGCATCGGGGGCCCCGCACTGGGGCTCTTCGCGCTCGTCTTCTTGTGGACGCCACCGCACTTCTGGTCGCTCGCGCTGATGACCGAGATCGACTACGACAAGGCCGGCATCCCGATGCTTCCCAACGTCAGCGGCGAGCTCCGCACCAAGCAAGAGATTCTCGCGTACACCATCGTCTTGGTAGCCGCGTCGCTCGCGCTCTACCCGCTGCACGTCATGGGAACGATCTACTTCGCGGCCGCAATCGTACTGGGCGGCATCTTCTTGCTCTACGCCCTTGCTTTGCTGCGCGATGCGGGGACGTTTTGGGCGCGCCACCTGTTCCGCTATTCGCTCGTCTATCTCGCGTTGATGTGCGCGTTCATGGTCATCGACCGGGTCTTTGGGTAACCCGGACACGCAAGCCGAAAGCGAATCGGGAACGACGGCCCTGCTCTTGACGCTGGGCCTTGGCGTCTTTGCCGGAGCCCTCGACCTCAGCGTGCTCTCCCCTGCGCTGCCCGCATTAGGTCGCGATTTTGCCGTCGGGACCGGCGATCTGGCCTGGGTTTTCACGCTCTACCTGCTCGTCACGATCGTCAGTATCGCCGTTTCGAGCACGCTTGCCGACCGTCACGGACGCCGGCCGGTCTACATCGGTTCGGTGGCCCTCTTCGGCCTCGGCAGCATCGTCGCGGTGCTGGCGCCGAGCTACGGGATCTTCTTGTTCGCGCGTGCGATCCAAGCGTTCGGCGCGGGCGGTATCTTTCCGGTGGCCGCCGCGACGATCGGCGACCGAATCTCTCCCGAGCGCCGAGGCTCGGCGCTCGGGCTCGTTGCGGCGACCTGGGGCCTCGCAGCGGTTCTCGGACCGACGTTCGGCGGACTTGTGACGCACTTCGTCTCGTGGCGCTGGATCTTTGCGCCGAACTTCCCGCTGGCCATCGTCGTCATCTACCTCGCCCGAGCATACGTCCCGCGCAAGGCACCGCGAACGCGCGGGCCGCTCGATGGCGTTGGGCTGGCGCTGCTCGTATTCGGTCTGCTTGGGCTGATGTTCGGCATCACGCAAACGCACCTCGCAACTGCAGCCGCCGGACTGCTCTTGCTGGCCGGCTTTGTCGTGTGGGAGCGTAGCGCGCCCTACCCAATCGTCCCGCCCGCCCTTTTTGCAAACGCCCAGCTCGCTAAGACCTACGCGCTCGAGATCCTCATCGGCATCCTCGAAGGCTCGCTCTTCTTCATTCCGACGGTGCTGGTAGGCGCGCAACACCTCTCCTACGCGGTCGCCGGAGGGGTCGCCGCGATCGGTGCGCTCGTCTTCGTCGCCGTCATCCCGGTCTCGGGCCGTGCGCTGGATCGCGTCGGCAGCCGGGACGTCTTGCTCGCGGGCACCTTCTTTACGGAGGTCGGCCTCGCGATCTTCGCGCTCGGCTTCAACTCGCTCTGGCTCTCGATACTCGCGATGCTCGTGGCGGGGCTCGGCTTTGGGGCTCTCCTAGGCGCCCCGACGCGTTACATCGTCACGAGCGAGGCACCGGCACAGGCGCGCGCGACGAGCGTCGGCCTGCTCAGCCAGTTTCTCATCATCGGGCAGATCCTCGGCGGATCGCTCGCGGGAGGCGTGATGACGGCCGCTCTCTCGGGGCAACAAGCTTACCGCGAGACCTATCTCGCATTCGCGGGAATCGCGCTGCTGGCTCTCGGCCTCGCCGCCACGCTCCACTCGCGCAGAGAGGAACTTCGCTCGCGCTCGACCGAGTGACGGGCATGGGAGAGACGCACACCGTTACCAATCAACCTCCGCCGCTCAGCGGCTACAACGTCTTCAGCAGCGACCGCGCGCTGACCGACGCGCTCGCGCGGGAAGACGCGTCCGGCGATCGTTCGGAGATCGAGATGCTGGGCGAGCTTGCGGGATCCGCGCAGGCGATCGCTTGGGGATTCGACGCCAACGAACATCCCCCGGAACTGCACACCCACGACCGTTTCGGCAACCGCATCGACGAAGTCACTTTCCATCCGAGTTGGCACCGCCTGATGGAGACTGCAACGGGTTACGGCGCGCACGCCGCAGCTTGGCGCGAAGCGCGGCCCGGCGCGCACGTCGCGCGCGCGGCAAAGTTTTTCGTCTGGTCGCAAGTGGAGGCGGGGCACGTATGCCCGATCTCGATGACGTACGCGGCGGTTGCGGCGTTGCGCGTGCAGCCCGAGGTCGCGGCCGAATGGGAGCCGCTCCTGGCGGCGCGCTCGTACGACCCGCTCCTCCGGCCTATCGCACGCAAACAGAGCGCGCTCTGCGGCATGGCTTTGACCGAGAAGCAAGGCGGCTCCGACGTGCGCGCCAACCAAACCGAAGCGGTCTTCGACGCGAGCGGACCGCTTGGCGACGCATACGCGCTCACCGGCCATAAGTGGTTCTGCTCGGCGCCGATGTGCGACGCGTTCGTCGCGCTCGCTCAGACCCCGGCAGGCCTGACGTGCTTCCTCGTCCCGCGGATCTTACCGGACGGAACTCGAAACACGATCCTGCTCCAACGTTTGAAAGACAAGCTGGGGAACCGTTCGAACGCGACGGCCGAGATCGAGTTCGACCGCACCTGGGCCGTTCGCATCGGCGAATCCGGCCGGGGCGTGCGTACCATCGTGGAGATGATCAACTGCACGCGGCTGGACTGCATCAACGGCTCCGCAGCCTTGATGCGCCAAGCGGTCGCGCAAGCGGTCCACCACGCGACGCATCGGATCGCATTCGGAAGGACGCTCGTCGATCACCCGCTGATGCAAAACGTCCTGGCCGATATCGCGCTGGAATCCGAGGCCGCGACGGCGCTCTTGATTCGCCTGGCAGGCGCTGCGGACCGTGCGCCGCACGACCCGCACGAGTCGGTCGTCAAGCGTCAGAT
>JAJXWN010000194.1 GCA_021781595.1 bacterium
GCAGCGTACGCCGCTCGCCGCCAACGCCTTCAGCGCGGCATACGTCGTTCCGCCCGTGCCGAACGCCTCGCTCTGCACATCCACGCAGCGCGCACGCGACGCGCCGTGCAAGAGCGCCGCTTCGCCCGCAACGGCATCCGCCTTGCGCGTCCAAAACGAACGCTCGGAACGCGGTGCCGCTCCCGCTATCGCCGACCGCAGCGCGCGCACGTCCTGCGGGGAATCGTCGCGTACGATCGTGTCCCCGGCTTGGGTCCAGTTGCGGTCGTCCAAGTACGCAACGCCATCGACGATCGCCGCTTTCATGTGAACCGGCGGGCCGTCCGCATCGGTCGCGTCTACCATCCGGGCGTCGGCACCGGCCCGGGCCAGCACCGCAACGGCCGACCGGTTGGCGTGCCGGATGCCGCCGAACGGGTCCCCGAACGGCCGGTCCTCAACGCGAAGCCGGACGCGAGCGCCGCGGCGGCAGGCAGCGGCCAGCGCGTCGAAGACGGGACCGCGGCTCAGCGTATATGCCGTCACGGTAACCTCGCGCGCTTGGCCGACGGCCCGGAGCAGATCCGCGGTCGCAACCAGAGAGATCATGGCGTTCCACTGCGACGGAAGGTTCGGGGCGCAAGCTGCGGGACGGCTTTCGGCGCACAGGAACGCCGGGGGACTCTTGGAAAGCGTAGAGCAGAGTATGATGGACAAAGGGGCCTACGTCCGCGATATGTTCGCAACGATCGCGCCGCGTTACGACGCGGCCAATCGCGTTTTGACCGCGGGCATGGACGAGCGCTGGCGCAAGCGAGCGATCGCCATTTTGGCGCCTCCCCCCGGCGGGCGCATTCTCGACGTCTGCTGCGGTACGGGCGACCTCATCTTCCACCTGCTGCGCACCGACCCTACGCTCGAGGTGACCGGGCTCGACTTCTGCGTGCCGATGCTCGAGGCGGCGCGGGCGCGCGCACCGCGCGAGGCCCGCGGCCGGGCTGCCTTCGTCGAGGGCGACGCCATGGCGTTGCCGTTTCCGGACGCGACCTTCGACGGAGCGACGATGGGATTCTCGCTGCGCAACGTCGTCGATATCGACGCGACCCTCCGCGAGGTTCGGCGCGTGCTCCGGCCCGGCGCTCGATTCGTGAACCTCGACGTCAGCAAGGCGCCGAACAAGATATGGAAGGCCTGCTTCGATCTCTACTTTTACCGGGCGGTTCCGCTCGTCGGCGGGATCGTGGGAAAGTCCAAGCAGGCCTACGCGTACTTGCCGCAATCGCTCACCCATCACCCCACCGCCGACCGGCTGCGCGACTGCTTCGCAGACGCCGGCTTCGCCGAAGCGGGCTACGCGCGCCTGATGGGCGGCGCGATCGCCGTTCACTACGGCACGGCGCCCCGATGATCGATCGCGCGCCCGCCGGAGCCGGAACGTACGCATTGGTCGAGACGTTCTTCCGCAGCGAGTTCACCACCGACAACCCGCTGATTACGCAGGCTGTGAAGCGCATGCTGGCCGCCGGCGGCAAACGGCTTCGCCCGCGCATGACCTTGCTCGCCGCCGAGGCCAACGGTGCCGCCGCAGCCGATCACCTGCCTCTCGCCGCATACATGGAACTGATCCACGTCGCCACGCTCATTCACGACGACGTCGTCGACAACGCAACCACGCGCCGCGGCGTCAACGCAACCGCCGTGGATTACGGCAACCGCATCAGCGTCCTAGCGGGTGATTATCTTTTTGCTTGGATCTTCAAGAACGTCACGGCGCAGTATCCGCACCCCGTTCCAAATATTCTTTCGGCAACGCTGGCCGAGATCTGCGACGGTGAGGTGCTACAGTTGCGTGCGCTCGGCGATCTCGACCTGCCGCTGCGCGCATACCTCGAGATCGTTCTCAAGAAGACGGCTTCGCTCTTCGCTGCATCCGCGGAGTGCGGCGCGCTCATGGCCGGAGCGCCGGCAGCATCCGCCGGCGCGCTGCGCGATTACGGCCGGTGGTACGGCACCGCATTTCAGATGATGGACGACCTGCTCGACGTGACGGCCGACGCGAGCCGCTTGGGGAAGCCCGTCGGCAACGACCTGCAGGAACGCAAGATGACGATTCCCCTCATCCTCGCTCTTGCGAACGGGGACGGCAATTTTCGCGCGTTGGTCGAACGTCTGTATTCCAAAGGCGACAGATCCGCGGTCGGACTCGTCGTCGAGGGTATCGCGGCGCTGGGCGGCTTGGCACGTACCCGCGAGCAGATCGCCGACTACGCCCGGCGAGCCGAGCTCGCGCTGGCGCCGTTACCGGAGAGTGGAGCGAAGGCCGAACTCGTGAAACTCGCCCAGGAGTTGCGCGTAGAGAACTAGCAAAGGAGTCAGCCATGGTCATCCACCCCGTCCTCGCGTTCCTCAGCCCGGAGATCGTCGGCATCGTCGTCATCTTGGGCGTGCTGCTCTTCGGTGCCGAGAAGCTGCCGAAACTGGCGCGTAGCGCGGGGCAGGCGAAGAAAGAGTTCCTGCTCGGTCAAGCCGAAGCCGATGCGGCCGCAGCCAAAGCGCGCGAAGACGCGCTCCGGCCCCCCGAAACTCCACCACCCGATAAGGACGCCTCCGGCGGCTAGCCGCCCGCGTCCTCGATGCTCGTTCAGCCTCCCGCACCGGCCGAAGATGCGGCCTGGGACCAGAAAGAGATGAGTCTTACGGAGCACCTGCGGGAGCTCCGTAAGCGTCTCTTGATCTCCGTCGCCACCGTCTTCACGATCGCCATCGTGATGTTTTGGCCGTCGCAATTCATCATCAGATGGTTGACCGAAACCTACTTCCGCGGCGTGAAACTGCACGCTTTCAGCCCGGCCGACGTCATCTTCGTCGAGTTCAAATTCTCTATCTACGCGGCGATCCTGATCGGTTTGCCGGTGCTCCTCTACCAGGCTTGGATGTTCGTCGTGCCGGCAGTCCACCCGCGGACGCGGCGCCTGGTCTACGTCTACGTTTCGCCCTCGATCGTACTGGCGGCCGCGGGCATCGCGTTTGCGCATTTCCTCGTGCTCCCGCGGATCGTGCACACGCTTCTGGCCTTGACGACGCAGCTCGCGAGCCCGACGTTCGGCATCGAATCGACGCTGAACTTCATCATGATCGTCTTCTTGGCGTTCGCGCTCATCTTCCAAACGCCGATCGTCATGGTTGCGCTAGCCCGCATCGGCCTGATCAACTCGCGGATGCTGCGTACGTACAGAAAATACGCATTGTTCGGCTTCTTCGCCTTCGGCGCGATCGTGGCTCCGGACGGCAACCCGATCACGATGGCCATGATGGCGGGCCCGATGTACGTCCTATACGAGGTGGGCATCTGGATCATCGCCCTGCTGGAGAAGTCGTGGCGCGCCGCACCACCGGCGTATTAAGCTCCCGCGATATGCTCCGAACGTTGTACGACGATTTCATGCGGACGTTCAGCAACGTACTCTTTGCGGTGCTGCTGCTGCTCGTCTGGGGCTTGATGACCCTCGTCGGCGTAGTCGTCGAACAAGGCAAGGACCCGAGCGCCTATTTCCAGAGCTATGCGGCGCCGCTGGCACGGCTGATCCTGCGCTTGAACTTCGATAACATCTATCACGCGCCGTACTACGTCGGCATCATCGGGCTCATCCTCATATCGCTCGCCGCCTGCACGTTCAAGCGGGTCATCCCCGCACGCCTTCCGCCGCTTCGCCCGGTGAACATCGGCAAGATCCCCCTCAACGCGACCGTGAGCGTTCGCGGCACCGAAGCCGCGGTGCGCGCGCGCGTCGAGGGCTTCTTCGCCAAGCGCGGCTGGCAGGTACGCAAGCGCGAGTTCGGCGGAACGGAGTGGACCTTCGCCGACAAGCACAATTGGGCGCGCCGCGGCGTGCTCGTCGCGCACGTGGGATTCGTCATCATCGCCGCGGGAACGACGCTCTACTGGGCTCGGGGCTTCTCCGGGGAGACCGCGATCGTTGCCGGCCAAACCGTCGAGATTCCGCAGACGCACGCGACGATCAAACTCGACCGTTTCCGCTACGTGGTCGAGCCGATCATGACGAAGACCGGGATGGTCTACCAGCCGATCGACTACGTTTCGCACGTTACGGTCGTCGGAAAGAGCGGCGTTCCGAAGAACGAGATCATTCGCGTCAACCATCCCATAAATATCGACGGCACGCTCTACTACCAGGCGAGCTACGGTTTCGCGCTGCGCTTCAACGTCACGCACGAAGGCAAGCCCGTAGAGTCGCTCTCGAACCGCCTGTACGCCACCGG
>JAJXWN010000015.1 GCA_021781595.1 bacterium
CCGTCCACCGTATTCGACTCGCCGCCGCCATAGCTCAGTGAGATCGCGTCGGCCGTGTCGTCCGCGATCGCCTGCTGGATCTCGTCGTCGGCGATCGCCAGGCCCTGCGCGCCGACGCACGTCGATGGCGCGCCGATGTAACTGCAGTCCGCCGTGTTGAAGGCCAAATAGAAGAGGACGCTCGCGCCCGGCGCGAGCGAGGCGGCCTGCTCGGTGTCGAGCTGCGCTTCGCCATCCTCGGGGTTACAGTTCGCGCTTGGCGCCTCGGAACTGCCGCCCGAGCAGGTGTCGGTGACCGGCGGAGGCGTGGCCAGACCGTTCGGATTCGGATCGACGCTGCCGGTCCCGGTATTGCCGTTCGGAGTGCTCGCGGGTTGCGGAGAGGCCGCGACGAGCGTCACCGTCGCCTCGCGCGCTTTAAACAACTTCCCGTACTCAGGCACGTCGGCGCTTGAGATAGGGCCGGTCCCGATGATCCCGATGTCGATCCCGGTGCCGTCGAATCCCGCCGACCAGGCGCCCGAGTAGTCGAAGCCGTTCGCGATCTGCGCCGGCGAGTACCCGGCAAAGATCCCGTTCGACGCGCGGATCAGATAGCTGCGTGCGATCGTCGCCGCGACGAGGTGCGTGACCGACGTCACGGGCAGAGGCTGCGAGAAGTGCGGCGCCTGCACCGGCGCGACGAACGTCTGCCCGGCGCGCCGGTAGATGCCGAACTTCGTGCCGAAGGCGGCCTCGAACTGCGCCTGCGTGCCGCTGACGACCAGCGCCTCACGCTGGGGCCACCCGCCGACGCCCATGCCGTGCGCGGCAAAGTAGTTCGCGACGGCGTTATAGTCGCTCTGCGAGGCGCCGAAGCGTTCGCCGATCTCTTGCGGCGTCAGGAAATGCCGGTAGACCGGCGAGGCCGGGTCGCTCGCCGCTTGCGCGTAGGCGAGCAGGCCCCGCTCGTCTCGCATGCGCACCAACACGTTCACCGAGAGGCTCCCGAACGCCGCGGGCCCGAGATACTGGGACTCCGCCAGATACGCCTGCCCCCACGTGAAGTCGGAGAGGGCCTGGGGGCCGTTGTAGGGCTGGAGTGCGGCCGGCAGCGTGGAAGCCGCCGGGAGACCGCCTTTGCCGCCGCAGGCGGAGAGCGCCAGCACGGCGGCGGCCACGGCCGGCATGACGATGCGCATCTGTCTCATCGCACGAACCCTCCGTTGCGCCGCTGCAGGATGCGCCGGTAGAAGCGCATCATCAGGCGCTCGCGACTCCTTCGCTCGCGGTCGACCGCGGTGAGAAACCGCGCTCGTGCCGCGGCGAACATCTGCGGCGTAATCGCTCGAGCGGACGACTGCGCGCCGTTCGCGCCTTCGCTGCGGCGGCCGATTGCACTGACGACCGCGCCCGGCTGCAGCGTCAGCGTCTCCGCGATGGTGGACGTGCTTTGGGACACGTTCGAGAACGAGAGCAACGTCAGCTGGTCCCCCAAGTAGTCGTAGTAGGTCGTCTGCAGGTCGGTCATGACGACGCAGACCGGCCCGAAGCCCTGCACGACGTAGGTCTGCGTCTGCTGCTGGTCGGTATAACCCAAGATCGTATCGAGCCGGTCGACGTTCTGCGTGATGCGCGTACCCGACGTGCCGTATGCCGGCGGTACGTTGCAAGAGGCCGGAAAGGCGACGCCCAGTCCCTCCGCGTCGGTCTCGGTGTAGAACGCCGGCGGCGTCGCGTACCACTGCGGAACCGAGAGCACGAACGGCGGTATCGTAGGCGCCGGAGTCGGCGTCGGCGCGCCCGGCGAGGCGCCGGGCACGGGAGTCGGCGGCGGCGGTGTAGCGTAGTTCAGGCTCACCGTGATCTGCGGCGAAGCCGCTGGAACCGGCGAAGGGGCGCTATAGGTGATCGAAACGATTTGACCGTTGGCGGCTCCGCTGAGCCCGATGAAATTATTGCTGCTGTAGGTGCCGCTGCCGTCGGCGTTCTCCACGATCGACGACCTGATGTTGCCGGCAAGCTGCACGGTCGACTCCGTGTAGGTTCCGCCGGCGCTGTAGATGCGCGTCGAACTCGTGCCGTCGGAGTCGTTCTCGGTGATGGTCACCGCGGGGGAGTTCGTCCACGACGCGCCGCCGGTCTCGGGCAGTTCGTCGAAGATCTGCGGCGTTGCGTAGACATAGGCGTAGGTATCGGGCGGCGTGGCCGAGTCTCTGGAGGTCCACCCCCAGAGCACGAAGTCGAGCCCGATCGGCGTCACCGTGTAGCCGTACCATGCGTTGCTCGTGAGCGTCGACGTGCGCAGGGGATACGTGTCCGTCTCGACGGTTTGGAAATCGACGGGCGCGGGCGAAGGCGCGGCGTACGGATACGGCGACGCAACCACGGTGACAACCTGCGAGACCGTGGCGGCCGTCGTCGTCGCCGGGAGCGGCGAAGGCGAAGGGTAATTGAAGACGTTGTTCTCTGAAAGCGTTCCGGCGAACGTAAAGCGATCCCCGACGGCGGCAGGACGCTGGCCGGCGTAACCCGGCAGACTGCTCGGCGGAGGTGGTGGCGGTGTCACGCCACCGCCGCCACCGCCGCCACCGCCACCACCTCCGCCGCAGGCAGCCAAACTGGCCGCGAGCGCCACGACGGCTGCGGAAACGAGTCGGGTCGTCAACCTGCGCTCCAATTCATCTGCTCCAATACATGGGTCCCGAGCACTACACGCAGAGCCCGCGGAAGGTTATTCCGCGGCTTCCAACGATTCTAGCACCCCGTCCTTCGCCGCGACCATCGGTCATCTTCCCGACCCTTCGCATCCCCGAAGAACAGGATTCGAAGCAAGCGGCGGCGTTAACCCCTGCAATGGCTCTTTCGTGGGTGGAGGCGGCGCCTACCGCTTCGCGCCAGTTCGTTCTTGCCGCGATCGAAGCGTCCGACCGTCCGGCACACGTCGTCGTCGCCGGAGCAGGCTTGGGCAAGACTTGGGCCCTAGCCGCGTTACGCGCGCGCGCCGAACCGGAACGGCCGGTATTCTCAGTCCGATGCATGCCGTTTGCGCGTGCCGTGCCATTCGAGCCGATCTCCTCACTGCTGCGCCTGCTGCAAGCCTCCGGGCGTATCGGCTCGCCGTGGCTGGAAGCTCCGGCCGGCGACGATCTCGGGCGCATGCAGGCCGTGTGCGATGCTCTGGCTGCTGCCACCACTGCAGGCGCGTTCACGATCCAAGCCGACGACCTGCACTACTGCGATCCATCGTCTCTGCAGACGTTTGAATACTGCATCGAGCGCCTGCAGGATTACCCGATCCTGTGGATCTTCGCCGCGAGGCCGGGTTTCGAACCAGTGGCCGAATTCGAGGGAAATCTCGGCGCACACGGGCTGCTCGCGCGCCATCCGCTGTCACCGCTCTCGGCAAGCGAGATGCGCGACTTCGCGCTCGCACTCGACCCGGCGCTCACCACTTCGGAGATCGAACGCCTGGCCGAGCGCAGCGGCGGCAACCCATTTTTCGTCGAGGCGCTGATCCGGAGCCACTTCGACGAGATGTCGCCGGAGCTGCGCATCGCCCTGCGAACGGCCGTCAAAGCGTTGGGCGACGATGCCAGGAAGATCGCGACCGCACTTGCGGCCGCGCGCGTTCCGCTGGATATGCGCGGCATCGTTCGCGCCGGCGCGCTCGCGCCGTCGCGGGTGCAGACCGCGCTCTTCGAACTCCTGACGCACGGCGTCGTCGTCGCGTCCCCCGAGAGCTCCTACGCGATGCGCCACGATCTGCTCTGCGACGCCGTGGTCGAATCCGCCGATCCGGCAGACCTCGCCTACGCGCATCGCATCATGGTCGACCTGACCGCCGACCCTTGGCAGCGCGCCGGGCACCTCGAAGCCGGTGACCGCGGCGACCGTGCTGCGGAGCTCTATCTCGATCTGCTTTTCGAGGCCATGGAACGCTTCGAACCCGACGAGGCCCTACGCGCCGCCGATGCCGTCATGCGCTTGACGCCGGAGGAGTCCGACCGGCATACGGTGGCCCGCGCCGCCCGAACGATCGTCGAGCGAGCTTTCGATAAGATGCACGACGGCGTCCACCTGCTGCCGCGTGCCGAGCTCAATCGCCTCTTGGGATCGCTGCCGCTCTCGCTGCGCGTGCGATGCGAAGCGGCCTATTACATGCATCCGCTCGACGCGCTCGACGCACGCGAGCGAACCGAGCTCGTAGCCTTCACCGATCGCTGCAGAGAGCAGGCCATAGCCGGCCTCGCGCCGTTCTATAACGTCATCGCGCGATTCCATTACGCTGCCGCCGAGTTCGAAGCCGCCAAACTCGCGATCGAGAACGGTCTGAAGTGCCTGCCCGACACAGCGTCCCCCCGCACCGAGACTCTTCTTCATTTGAATTACGGGCACGTGCTCGTTAGGTCGGGCGCATTCAGTGCCGGTATCGAACTCATGGAACGAACGATCTTGAGGGCGGCCGAGGCCGGTTCCCCGGACCTGGTCGGCTACGGTTGCTGCATGCTGATGTACGATCTGGAGGCGGCGGGCCATTACGACGAGATGATCTACTGGGGCGAGTACGCCTTGAATTTTCCGGGACCCAAGCGCCGCCATTGGGATGCCGTCGTCCTGGTAAACCTCGCCGGCACCGAGATCTTCGCCGGGCGCCCCGAGAGCGCGCTCGCGCGATTGGCGAGCGCATCCATACGATTCGAGCATTTCGCTCCGGCGCAGCACGCGACGGTCGCGGTTCCACGCGCTTGCGCGCTCCTCTACACCGATCGGTACGAAGAGGCCCGCCGCGTCTTGGACGAAGCGCTGGCAAATCCCACGCGCGATTTCGTGCGACTGCAGATCCTGCGTTTGCGCGGCCTATATCTCGAACTGCAAGGCGAGTATGACCGTGCCGCGGCCGTGCTTGCCGCCGTGGGGGAAGCTCGGCGAGACGGCGCTAACGCGGTGATGGCCCAGGCCGAAGCGCTGGCGGCCTACGCGCGCATCGCATTCGTACGCCGCTCCGATCCGCCCGACCCCGCATACCTCGAGCCCTTCCGCGGCTTCCATCCGATCGTCGCGAACGCCCTCGCGGTAGCATCGGCCTACGCGGCACTCACGCAACACCCTAGCCCAGCCAACGCTCGCCGGCTGCTCGAAGCATGCACCGGCGTCGCGGACCCGTTTCTGCGCGCGCTCGACCGGCTCGAAGCCGCCAAAGTCCTGCGCAGCACCAAAATCTGCAGCGAGATTGCGGCGGTCTTTGCCTCGATAGGTTCGAAGACGATGGCCGAACGCGCCTGCGCGGCTGCGGGGGAGGCGCTCCGAATCGGCCGCGCGGCATCTTCGCTGACGCCGCGCGAGTTGGAGATCGCGCTGCGCATCGCCGCCGGCTTGACCAATCGCGAGATCGCAGCCGAACTCGGCCTCTCCGCCAAGACGGTTAGCACGCACGTCTCCAGCATCCTCGGTAAGTGCCAGCTGCGCTCGCGCGTTGAAGTGGCGCTGCTGGCCGCGCGCGGCGAACTGCCTCTTTACTGCTAGGAGACCCCTAGCAGGCTGCAACAAAACCGTGCGCCTTCCCGTTTAAGGAGGGATGAAGACTATGACGAGACTCGCGTTGCTGGCCGCATTCGTCGCCGCCGGAGTACCAGCGGGTGGCGCTCACGCTTCCGAGCGCACATTCACTCGCGATGGCGCCGTCATCCGCAATAGCGGATCGACCAACTTTCTCGGGTACACGGTGAAAGTATGGTCCGACGGGCAGGTCTGGGCGAGTGCTGCGGGTCGAGACGGCGCGGCGATCGGCCGAGCGCGGACGGGGCGCGCCGGAACCGATCTCGTAAAGCGCTTCTTCGCCGACGTACAGGCCGCGCGCGATGGTCACGCGACCGGGGCGCCATGCATGAAGAGTGCCTCCTTCGGGAGCACGACCACGGTACTGTGGCATGGTTGGATCTCGCCGGATATCTCGTGCCCGGGGGGCGACCGCCTTACGCGCGCGCTGCGCTCCGACGTCCTCGGGATCGAGAACGCAGCCGGGGTCTCCACGCTTACGCGCGGGACGGTCCGCCTACCGATAAACGAGCCGCGGCGTAAGCCCAACGAGCTGCCCCCGGCGCCGGCCTCTCCTACTCCCCGGACGGTAGATGCCCGCACGGCATCGAAAGAGGCAGCCCCGTCCCCGAATTCACCCATGGAGGAGTAGTACCATTACCGCGAACCGTCCGCTCTCTCTGGTTGCCTTGGCCGCGCTCTGCGCCGCCTTTGCCGCAGCCGCGCCGGCCCAGACTCTGGCACGGGCTACGCCGCCACCCGCGCAAGCCATACAACCGGAGACGCTGCCTACGGCCACGCCTTCGCTCCATCCAACCGGGTCACCAACGCCAGCGCCGCCGACCGAAAGCGAAGCCGACAAGAACCGCGTGGGAATTACCGGCGTCTGGGAGGTCCAGATCCAGCCCGACGGCGGGCATACGGTCTACACGCATTTCAAATTGAGCCAGATGGGTACGGCCTTGACCGGTGAGTATCTCGACACCAACGGAAAGCATTATCCGCTAGCCGGCAGCGTCGACGGAAAGAACGTGCGGATCGTCGTCTCCAAACCCGACGGCACGACCGTAACCTTTACCGCCGCCGTCGACGGAACGACGGATATGCTGGGCATGATGGAGACGCCCAAGAGCCAGATCGTCTTTACCGCGGCCTATCGGCCGAAGTACAAGTGGCTCGACAACATAGCCCCGGGCACGGGGATGGGGCCTTGACCGCTAGCCGCTCTTCTTTTCGGCGAGCCTCCGCTCCACGTACGGCTTCAAGCCGCCGGCCTCGATCAGCGACTGCATGAAGGGCGGGAACGCGACGGCCTTATAGCTCGTGCCTTTGCTGAGGTTGCGCACCGTGCCGGCCGTCGCGTCGACCTCCAGTTCGTCGCCAGCTTCGATGCCGTCGACCGCTTCGACCGATTCGAAGATCGGCAAACCGATGTTCAGGGCATTGCGATAGAAGATTCGCGCAAAACTCTTGGCGATGATCGCGGCTGTACCCGCGCCCTTGAGCGCGATCGGCGCCACTTCGCGGCTCGAGCCGCAGCCGAAGTTCGTATCGGCGACCACGATGTCGCCGGGCTTCATCCGCGCCGCGTACTCCGGATCGAGTCCTTCGAGCGCGTGTTTCCCGAGTTCGACCGGATCGACGAGGTTGCAGTACTTGCCGGGAATGATGACGTCCGTATCGACGTTCTTTCCGTACTTATGCGCGAAGCCGCGGAGTTGACGTTCCATCTTCTTCTTACGCTCCCACTGCGCTGACGATGCGCGGATCGGTAATCTTTCCGGTCAGCGCCGACGCCGCGCACGTCGCAGGCGAACCGAGGTAGACCTCGGCCTTCGGCGACCCCATGCGGCCGACGTAATTGCGGTTGGTCGTCGAGAGGCAGCGCTCGCCGTCGCCCAGCGTACCCATGTGGCCGCCGAAGCATGCACCGCAGCCCGGCGTGTTGACGGCGCAGCCTGCGGCTGCCAGCGTCGTAAGGATGCCCTCCTCCGCCGCTTGCATCCACACCTGCTGCGAACCGGGATTCACGATCACGCGAAGGTTCGACGCGATCCTTTTGCCCGCAAGTATCGCCGCGACGACGCGGAGGTCCTCGATGTAGCCGTTGGTACACGAGCCTATAAACACCTGATCGAGCGGAATATCTTCGCGCGTGACCTCGGTGACCGGGCGCACGTTGTCGGGCGTATGCGGGCACGCAATCTGCGGTTCGAGCCCGTCGACGTCGATCTCGACGACACGCTGATAAACCGCGTCGACGTCGGCCCGCTCGACCATGAACTCCCGGCCGGTACGTTCGCGCACGTATGCGATCGTCTTTGCGTCGGCGTGGAAGATGCCGTTTTTGGCGCCGGCTTCGATGGCCATGTTCGCCATGGTGATGCGGCCGGTGATCGAGAGCTCGTCCACGGTCGGTCCGTGAAACTCGATCGCGCAGTACGTCGCGCCATCGATGCCGAGAATCCCGATCGTCTGCAGCATCAGGTCCTTGGCGAAGACCATCTCGCGCAGCCTGCCGCGGTAGACGATCTTGATCGTGGGTGGAACGCGCAGCCAAACCTCACCGAGAACGAAGGCTGCGGCGATATCCGTCGACCCCATCCCGGTCGCAAAGGCTCCGAGGGCGCCGAAGGTACAGGTGTGCGAATCGCCGCCGACGATCACCTCGCCCGGTGCAATCAACCCTTGCTCGGGGAGCACGACGTGTTCGATGCCGCCGCGGCCGACGTCGAAAAAATGCTTGACGTTCTGCTCGCGAGCGAAATCTTTCATCATCTTCGCGAGATTAGCCGATTGCGCGTCCTTCGCCGGGACGAAGTGATCTTCGACGAGCGCGATCTTCTCGGAGTCGAAGACGCGGTCGGCACCCGCGATCGAGCGCATCACGCCGATGCTCACGGCAGCAGAGAGCTCGTTGGCAAGAACGAGGTCTACCCGCGCGTTGATGATCTGGCCAGGCTCGACCCGGCCAAGTCCCGCGTGGCGAGCCAAAATCTTTTCGGTGAGCGTCATGCCCATGCTGCGGCATCGTCCTTTCCGTTGCGGCGGTAACCATACACTTACGCGCGCCGCGGGCACACTCCCCCGAGGCGTAGCCCAGGCTGGAAACCGGCGCCGGCGGCGAATCCCTACCGCATCATGCCCGATCGCCAGTCTGCCTTCTCGACGCGCTCGATTCACGCGGGAACCCCGCCCGGTCCGGAGGCGGCCACGGCACCGGACCTGATCTGGGATCTCGAGCGGGCACTGCGGTGATTCTCGCTACCGCCTCGCAGCTGCGCGCGTTGCTCGAAGCCGCCCAAAGCGTCGCCGTGGTCGGCGCGTCGGCCAACGAATTGCGCCCGAGTTACACCGTCTTCAGTTACCTTCGCACCAAAGGCCGTTACGACGTAACGCCGATCAATCCGACGATCGCGGAGATCGACGGCGTGAAGGCGTTCCGGTCGCTCACTGCATACGCCGCGGAGCGCGGCGCTCCCGATATCGTCGACGTCTTTCGCAAACCGAGCGAAGTCCTCGAAGTCGTGAAAGAGGCGATCGCGGTCGGTGCCAAAGCAATCTGGTTTCAATACGGCGTCATCAACGGCGATGCGATCCGCCTCGCGAACGACGCCGGTCTCGCCGTCGTCGTGGATCGCTGTTTGAAAGTGGAGTCCGCGCGCTTGGACGGCGGCCTCTCCACGGATTTGAATGCCCGGTTCCTATAGCCGCGAGACGGCAGAACTCGACGCGGAGATCTTGCAGGCGGTCGGCGCCTGGCACGTACGCGGGCGCCAGCTCGGCGACGCAGAGTTCGACGATCTCGCGCTACGCATCCTCGCGTACCAATTGCGCTACAACCTGCCGTACGCGCGCTACTGTGCGAGCCTAGGCGTCAGCGGCCGATCGCTGCCGGCGACGTGGGAGGCAATCCCGGCCGTGCCGGCCGCCGCTTATAAAGAAGCGACCCTCTGCACTTTCGATCCGGCCGGTGCCGCGCTCGCCTTCGAAACCTCGGGCACGACGAGCGGTACCGGCGGCCGCCATTACATGGAAAGGCGAGATCTTTACGACGCCGCACTGCTGGCGGGCTTCGACCGCTTCATGCTGCCCGACGCCGCGCGTTTGCGCTACTTCAACCTCGTCCCCAATCCCCACGACCGCCCGGAGAGTTCCCTCGGATACATGATGGCACGGGTCGCAGCCGACCGTGGCGACGGCGAGACGGGCTGGTACCTGCGCGGCGATCGCCTCTTCGCCGATGCGTTCGTCGCCGATATCGACGACGCCGTCGAGCGCGAGCAGCCGGCCTGCATCGCCGGAACCGCATTCGCGCTCGTGCGGCTGCTCGACGATCTCGAGCAGCGTGATCGCGTCTTCCGGTTGCCGGCCGGATCGCGCATCATGGAGACCGGCGGTTTCAAGGGTCGCACGCGCTTCGTAGAACGTGGCGAGTTCTACCGGAGGCTCGCCGCATCTTTCGGTATCTCCGAGGATCGCGTCGTCGCCGAATACGGCATGACCGAGCTCACGAGCCAATATTACGACCGCAACCCGGGCGGGCCGGGTGGGCGCGTCAAGGCGGCGGCGCCGTGGCTGCGCTCGCGCGTCGTCGGGCCGGACGGCCGGCGCCTGCCGCGCGGTACGGTGGGCGCACTCGTGCACGTCGATCTCGCCAACCGCTCCTCGTGCGTAGCCGTCGCGACGGAGGATCTGGGCGCCGAGGCCGGCGGAGGCATCGTGCTGCTCGGGCGGGAGCGCGGCGCGCAACTGCGCGGCTGTTCGCTCGACGCCGAAGCGCTCCTCGCGGCCGGCGACGGCGCGTGATGTTGCGCGCGCTGCCCGCCCGCACCATCGTGCGCGCGATCGCCGGGGCCGCGCGCCGCTGGCGCGACGCGGATTTCGCACCGCGCGCCCAGCTCGCTGCGGCGGTTGCGGCGCGCACGGGCTACGCGCGTTCGGCCGTCGAGTACGCATTCGAAGCCCTCTTCGCACCGATGACCGAGGCGGCGCTGCTCTCGGCGATCGCGGGCGAACTCGGCTGCGTCGAAGCGTTGGACGGCTTCGTGGCCCGCGAGGGGCGGCCGGCGGCATGGGCCGCTCCCGTTGGCCGCGTCTGCGTGATCGCGTCGCGGACGACGATCGGCGTCGCACTTCCGGCCGCGGCATTCGCGCTGTGCGCCAAGTGCGAGGTCGAAGTAAAGGACCGCGAGGACGGGCTCGCGGCGGCGTTCTTCCGAACGCTCGCCGCCGAACTTCCTCAACTTGCCGGAGCCGCGCGCGCTCGACCTTGGCGTTCCGTCGAAGCATCCGCGCAGGATCTCGCGAGCTTTGACGCGGTCGTGGCGTTCGGCCGGACCGAAACGCTCGCGACCGTTCGCAGCGCCTGCGCACCGCAGGCGCGGTTCGTCGGCTACGGCAGCCGCGCGAGCGCGGGATACGTCTGCGCGGAGACGCTGAGCGACGAACTGCCGGCGGAGGCCGTCGCCGCCGGTGCGGCCCGCGATCTCGTGCTCTACGATTCGGAGGGATGCCTCTCCCTGCACGCGCTCTTTGCCGAGCGAGGCGGACGGATATCACCGTTCGATTTCGCGGGAATGCTCGGGCGCGCGGCCCGGGGCGCGGCGCTCGAGTTTCCGGCCGCGCAGAGTGATCCGGCGGTTCTGGCCGCTCGCGGCGCCGCGCGCGATCTTGCGGAGTTTCGCGCCGCGGCCGGTACGGGCGCGGCGTTCGCGAACGACGCCGTCGATTACGCCGTCCTCTTCGATCCGCCCCGGGACGCGCCGCCGCTCTTCATCGCGCGCACGCTCGGCGTGATCCCGGTTGCGGGGCCGGCCGAGGCGCTGGAATACCTGCAGCGGCACGGCCTCGAACTCGAAGGTTTTGCACTCTCCGAGCCTCGCCCGGATCTCGTGCGTCTGGCGACCGATGCGGGCGCCGTCCGCTTGACGCGTTTCGGCGAACTTCAACGCCCTCCGGTCGGCGGCAACCACGGCGGGCGCCCGTGTGTTGTCGAGTTCGTCCGATGGATCGACAACGAACTGTGAACGACGATTCGTTCGAGCAACTCCGCACTGCCGTACCCGGCGCGCGAACCAATGCGCTGATGCCGGCTCTGCGCCGCTACGAATCGCACAACGTCACTTACGTCGATCGCGACACGCCCGTCTTTTGGGAGTCGGCGCGGGGCGCAACCGTCACCGACGTAGACGGCAATTGCTATATCGACCTCACGGCCGCATTCGGCGTAGCCAATACCGGCCACAGCAACGCGCGCGTCGCCTCCGCGATCCACGATCAGGCCCGGCGCTTGATGCACGCGATGGGCGACGTGCACCCAACCGAAGTAAAGGTGAGGTTGCTCGAGACGCTGGCCACGATCGCGCCCCCCGGCCTCACCAAGACGTTTCTCGCTTCGTCGGGTGCCGAAGCGGTCGAGGCCGCGCTCAAGACGGCGATGCTCGCCACGGGAAAGCCGTCGTTCGCTGCGTTCGGCGGCGCGTACCACGGGCTCTCGTTCGGAACGCTCGAAATCGCCGGCATCGAGAAGTTTCGCGCGCCGTTCGCGGGCGCGCTGCGCAATCGGGCGCTGCGCCTTGCCTATCCGCGCGCGACCGCCACACTCGACGAAGGCGCAGCTGCGGCACTCGACCAGGCGCGCAGCGCGCTGCGTAGCCGCGACGACCTCGCCGCAGTCGTCGTCGAGCCGCTGCAGGGCCGAGGTGGGTGCATCGTTCCGCCGAAGGGCTATCTCGCCGGTCTGCGCGCGCTCTGCGACGACCTGCGTATCCTCCTGATCTTCGACGAGATCTACACCGGGTTCGGCCGCACGGGCACGATGTTCGCCGCGCAGCACGAGGATGTGGTCCCCGACATTCTGTGCGCCGGCAAGGCAATGGCCAACGGATTCCCCATCTCTGCGACGATCGCCAAGCCCCAGATCATGGATGCATGGCCGGTATCGCGCGGCGAGGCATTGCACACCTCGACGTATCTCGGGAACCCGATGGGCTGCGCTGCCGCGCTCGCCAACATCGCCGAGATCCAACGACTCGATCTGCCGGCACGCGCGGGCCGGCTGGGCTCGGCTCTCGCCTCGCGCCTTGACGCGTTGCGCGCGAGCGGCCGCGTCACCGGCGTGCGTGGGCGCGGCTTGATGTGGGGCGTCGAGCTGCGCGACGGTGCGGTCGCCGAACGCGTCGTGAAGGCGGCGCTCAAGGCAGGCGTCATCATACTGCAGGCGGGTCCCGACGGCAACGTCCTCTCGATCACGCCGCCGCTCGTCATAACGCAACGGCAGCTCTTCCGCGCAATCGACATCCTCGCCGATTGCATTCATGATGACAGAGGGGGCGATTAGGATGACGCGTGTGCTTAGAGTCGGGATCGTCGGTTCGGGCTTCGGCGCGGTCGCGCATCTGCCGGCGGTCGCGGCGCACCCCGGTTTGAAGCCCGTGGCGTTGGCCTCACCCAACCGGGCTGCGGCGGTCGCGCGGGAAGGCCACATCCCAAATGCCTTCCGCAGCTGCGCCGAGATGCTCGCGGGCTGCGAACTCGACGCCGTGATCGTGGCATCGCCGCCGTTCGCGCATTACGACGACGTCCTGGCCGCCCTGGCAGCCGGCAAGCACGTCCTGTGCGAGAAGCCCTTCGCGCTCGGCGTCGCGCAAGCCGAGGCGATGCTCGCAGCCGCGCGCGCGGCCGGCACGGCTTGCGGCATCGCGCACGAGTTTCGCTGGGTACCGCAGCGCGCGGCGATCAAAGAGCTCATCGTAAACGGCCATCTAGATCCGTTGCGCGAGTTGGAACTCACGCAGTTGAGCGGCATGCGCCGGGTCTCCCACGAACGCGAGGATGGCTGGATCTTCCGGAAAGCGACGGGCGGCGGCGTCGCCGGTGCGCTGCTCTCGCACCTCATCGACACAGCGAATTGGTGGGCCGGCCGGTATCCGCTGCGCAGCACCGGATACCTTCGCACGGCGAATCCCGTCCGGCATGGCCCCGGAGGCTCCTTCACGACCGATGTGGATGATGGTGAGTTCGCTCTCCTGGATTACGGCGAGGGCTTGATCGCGCGCGTCACCGTCGATGCGACGACGGCGGTCGATTCCCTTACCCTCGGCGCGCACGCGGAGAACCGCACGGCCATCGCGAGTGGGACGAGCTTGGACGCGATGCGCCTCTTCGCCGTCGACAAGGGCGAGACGTCCGAACTGGAATGCACCTCGTCGCCCTACGCACGCTTTGCATCGCTCGGCGCTAACGTGCCATTGCTCATGCAGCTCTACGACGAATGGGTCTTGCAGATCCGGACCGGTACGAGCGCGCTGCCGACCTTCACCGAAGGCGTGCAGACCCAGCGCACGCTGGCGGCGGTCGGCTACGGCGCTTAGCCCGAGGTAAAAATGGCGCATCCGCGCATTTTCATCCGCTTCCATGCGCCCCTTGGGACCATGGCTACTATTCCGCGCTGACGCGCAGAGCCAGGATCGCCGTGTCGTCGGTATGGGTCGGGTTGACGACGACCCGGCGATAGATCGCGAGCGCCGGATTGGGCGACGGCTCTCGTACCTCCGCTCGCATCGCTTCTCGCAGCGAGCGTTCGCCCTCCAAAGCGTTGCGGTCGAACTCCGTCAAGCCGTCGGTGTAAAACACCGTGAGCGAGCCCGGCGGCAGGAACGACGTGCATGCCGTACCGGTGGACTCATGCCGCATGCCGAGCGGAAGCCCTTCGGATTCCAGGCTGCGAATCTCCCCGGTTGGCAGACAGACGAGCGGCGCCGGATGGCCCGCCGTGCTGTACGCGATCGCGCGGGTTCGTGGATCGTAGATGCCGCAACCGGCGGTTGCAAGCCACTCCGGGCGCTGCATGCGCAGCAGCCGATCGGCATGCTCCAACGCAGCCGGCGGATCGCGGCCGTCGATCGCCGCGGAGCGCAGCGCCTGGCGAATCTCACCCATCACGATCGCCGCATCCAAGCCGTGCCCGATGACGTCGCCTATGGAGAGCGCGACCCGTCCGTCGGGAAGCGCGAACGCGTCGTACCAATCGCCGCCGACGTGAACGCCGACGGCGGCAGGCACGTACGCGGACGTAAAGACGGTACCCTCGCTCACCGGTAGATCGCGCGGTAGAATCGCTTCTTGCAGCGTCTTCGCTACGTGGTGTTCGCGCTGATACCGCAGTGCGTTTTCGAGCGCCGCTGCCGCGCGATGGGCGATCTCGGCATACAGCGGCAACTCGCTCTGATGCAACCGCCGGTTTGGGGAGACGCAACCGAAACTGATGGCGCCGATGCCTCGCCCGTGCGCGCGCAGCGGAACGACCAGCGCCGAGCGCAGGCCCAGCTCGCGCAACAGCGCGTAATGTTCCGGGTTCGGAGCCGAAGCGAGCAACATCCCGTCGGTCACCTCCGGCATGAAGACGGGCTCGCCGGCGCGCAGCATCGCTGCGACGGCCGGATCGGTTGTACGCAGCGGAAAGCGCTCGTGAATCCGGCGCAGGAGATCGGCATGGGCGGGCCGTGCGTGCGCGATCGCAAGCGGCCGCAGTACCTCGCCCTCGACGGCGACGACTTGGCAGTAGTCGGCGAGTGCCGGCACGACGGCGTGGGCAAGATTGTGCATGAGGAGGCTCGGGTCGAGCGATTCCCCGAGCGATCGCCCCAACTGGGCCAGAATCCGCAGCATATCTTCGGCGCGCTTCTGATCGTGAATGTCGGTGCACGTCCCGAACCATCTGACGATTCGCCCGTCGGCCGACCGTAACGGAACGGCGCGAGCCAAGAACCAGCGATAGGCCCCGTCATAGCGCCGGATGCGGAACTCCGCGTCAAAAAGAGCCCCGGAGGCGAGCGTCTCCCGGCGCTTGGCAAGCACTGGCGGAAGGTCGTCGGGATGCACCGCAGCCTGCCAGCCGTCTCCGAGGCAGCGCTCGAGCGTCATGCCCGTATACTCGAACCAGCGCGTATTGAAATAGGCGGCCCGGCCGCGCACGGTTGCGCTCCAGACGATCTGCGGAATCGCTTCGGCGAGCAGTCGGTACTCGCCGGTCAATTCAGACGACACCAGGCGTTGCGGCATCTCATCTCCAGGCTGCCGCCGCGGAGACGGCTGTGCTGCAGATCTACGGGCTCGGGTCGCCCACCGCCTTCGCGAGCGCGTGGTAGACGTCCAGCCTTCCACAGCCCTGCTTTGGATCGTTGATGTTGTCGGCGGTCGAACAGAGATCCGAGAATACCTGCGCCGCCGGTACGCCAACGCCCAGGAGCAACGCCGCCGCGCCGGCGACGTGCGGCGCCGCCTGCGACGTTCCCGCGATCAAGACTCGGCAGTCAGGCGTTCCCGTAAGGCTTGGGTAGTCGCCTTTGCAGTTCGCGCTCGTATCCAAACTCGAATCGATGTTCTCGATCCAGTGGAGGTCGTCGAGGTCGGTATTGCTCGACGGGTCGCCGCCCGGGGCGACGAGCCCCCACTGTGGATTCGATGCATCGTAGTTCGAGTACGAGGCGACGTACTCCGTATCCGGCGGTGTTGCGTCGTTGAGCGCCGAGGCGCCGACTGCGATCACGCCCACGTTCCCCGCCGGGCAGTCGAGGATGCTGCTCTTTTCGTTGCCCGCCGCCGCGACCACGACGACTCCCGCCGCGATCGCGTTCTCGATCGCATTCGATTCGGTCGGATCGGTCTGCGCGCAGGTCTCGCCCGAGTTCGGTGCGGATCCCAGGCTGAGGTTGATAACCCCCGCGCCGTGCGTCACCGCATCGGTGATGGCGCTGGCCTCGTCCGCGGTGTTCGCCTGGCATTGGGTGCTGGTCGAGCCCGGCGCGCAGCCACCCGTCGGGGGAGTCGGGAAGATGCGGTAGATCATCAGCGGCGTGTTGTAGCCGGCGCCCGCGAAACCGAGCGCGTTATCCGTGTCGGCGGCCGCGATGCCGGCGACGTTGGTCCCGTGACCGTCGTAATCGGTGACGTACTGGCTCTGGGTCGGGACGCCGTTGAGGGTGATGTAACATTGCGTGTAGACGACCTTACCGTTGCCGAGTTCCGGGTGCGTGAGATCGGCCCCGGTGTCGACGATCGCGATCGGCGGGCCTTTGATCGCGCCGGGATAGATGGAACCGGTCGTGTTCGCCTGGCTGTACCCCCAGGCTTGCCCGAGGCCGATCACGTGCATGTCCCATTGACCGGGAACCCCCGCCGCCTCGTAGTACGGTGCCGTGGTCGGCGGGAAACCGTCGTAGTATGGATCGTTCGGCACGAGCGCCGTCGTTGAGAGCGCCTGCCGGTACGAGATCCGCGAAACGCTCCGCACGCCCGGTGCCGCCGCTAGGCGGGCCATCGTCGCGGCGAGCTGCCCGGGGGCGATGTGAAGGATCTGCGTCACGGTGCCGAGGTGCGTGAAACGCAGCTCGCGCACGACCTGCACGTTCGCAGCGGATTCGACGGTTTTAGCGCCGGCGAGGGACGACTGCGCCGAGCTCACGGCGAGCATATCCGGAACGTACCCGAGATGCACGGCCGCGCCGGGCGCGCGCCGCGCGCCCGCGCTGCCGGCGGCGCCGCCAGCCGCGAAAGACATCGGAGAGGCGCCGCTGCTCGGGCAGCCCGCATACGGCGGCGGCGGCGGCGGCGTTGCCGGCGGCGGCGGCACCGGAGAGCTCCCTCCCCCGCCACCACCGCAGGCCGCTAACGCGAGCGTTGCCATCAGAGCCAGGGCTTTGGTTCGAACGATCGGTTTCACGACTGCGCACCTCATAGCGGGCCTGGCACCCCGGGCCTTCGGTAGTTACGTTAGTTACGTTAGCGGGGAAGCGTTTTGTTCCCGATCCCTCAGCTGTTTCCACAGCACTCCCAGTGCGAAGGTCGTAGCTCGATCCTGAACGACCTCACGCTGCCCGCGAACGTCTATCCGAAACGTCCGCGCCGGCCCATCGGCAAGCGCCACACCCACAAAGACCAAGCCTACGGGCTTTCCGGGTGCGGCACCCCCAGGACCTGCGATCCCGGTCGAGGCGAGACCGAGATCGGCACCCAGGCAGCGGCGCACCCCGAGCGCCATCTCGGCCGCAACCTCCACGCTTACCGCCCCGTGCCTCTCGATATTCCGCACGTCGACACCGAGCACCGCCGCTTTCACCGAATCCTCATAGGCGACTACTCCCCCGGCGAAGCTTGCCGAGGATCCCGGCACCGCCGTGAGCGCCGCGCAGATACGGCCGCCCGTGCAGGACTCCGCGACCGCCAGCCGCTGCCCGTGCGCTTGCAGCAGTCCGTGGACCGCTCCGGCGAGCGTCTTTTCGCCGGTGCCGTAGACGTGGCCGGCCAAGCGTTCACCCAGTTCGCGCCGCACGGGCTCGATAAGCGCCTCGGCGGCCGCGCGCGACGGCGCCTTTGCCATGATCTTCACGTCGCACCGGCCGGTGTGCGCGAGCACCGCGATCTTTGGATTCTCGAGCGCCCGGAAGAGATCGTCGATCCGGTGATCGATCTCCGATTCGGAGATGTTGATCGTGTGAAGCACGAACGTATGGATCGCGTCGCGCATGCCGAAGCGCTCACGCAGCCACGGCAGCAACCGATCGGCCAGCATCGGTTTCATTTCGTGCGGCACGCCCGGCATGCAGGCGACGAACTTCCCGTCGGCGCGTGAGACCACGAACCCCGCAGCCGTTCCGTTGGGGTTCTCCAGTATGTAGGCTCCACGCGGCAGCATCGCTTGCTTGCGGTTGTTCTCGCGCATCGGCCGGCGCAGTTGCTCGAAGAGCGCTTCGATCGCCCGCAGCGACGGTTCGTGCAGTTCCGTACCGAGGTCCAGCGCGTCGCAGACGCTCTCCTTCGTGAGGTCGTCGACGGTCGGCCCGAGACCGCCCGTCGTTACCACGCCATCCGCATGCTCGAGCGCCGCGGCGATAGCCGCCGCGATTCGCGTACGATTGTCGCCGACAGCGCGCGTACCGTAAACGTCGATTCCGCAGGCGGCCATGCATTCGGCGACGTACGCGGTATTGGTATCGAGGAGCTGGCCGAGCAGCAGCTCGGTGCCGACGGCTACGATCTCGACCGACGGCATTACGGTTTCTCCGCAGCGTGCGGCAGCATCCCGCGCAATTCGTCTTCGAACCAGCGCGGATAGCCAACCGTGGCCTCCATCTCGAATCCGTCGGCCGCATCGATCATCGCTCGGCGGCGAACGCCCGATTCCTCGGGTGCCGGATGGCGACGGCGAACGCGGGCGCGCTGCGTCGCCAGGCATTCGACGAAGCGCTCGAATTTCGCATCCATAACGCGCTGCAGCGCGAGCTTCAGTACCTTGCCGACGCGCGGTGCTAGGCCGGCGGTCGAGATCGCAATGCGGACCGGCCCGGCCTTTGCGACCGCGGCCATGGAGACGAACCCAAATGCCGGCTGATCGATGCAGCAGAGGAGAAATCCGTGTTCGTCGGAGAGGCGGCGCAGGCGCGCCGAAAGCTCCGCGTCTTGCGGCGTCGATATCACGAAAAACGCATCGCTCACGTCTTCGTCGCGCAGACTTGCGACGTCGCGTATCGAGCGCACGGCCGCGCCGGCCTCGCGCAATGCGGCTTCCTTTTCGATCGCTTCACGATCGCCGGCCGCTCCGATCACCACGCACGTGCGCCCGGTCAGGTTGAGGCTCATTGGGAAAGGCACTCTACTCATTCAGAAATCCACCGGCCGCAGGTAGAACTCATTGATCGCCGTGTTCGTGAGCATCGCCGTCGTCGGTAAGTGGCGCTTCCAGTGGGTCCCCTCGACTCGCCGGCGCACCAAGCGCACGTCGCCGGCTGCAAACCCGCACTCGATCAACTGCGCGTCCGAGTAGCCGACGAGCAACTGGGCGAGAATCGCGTCGGCACGTGCGTAGGTGATGCCCAGATCGCCCTCGTCGGTTTGATCCGCTTCGAGATCGGCGCTGGGCGCTTTATCGACGAGCGCTTGCGGAACGCCGAGATACCGGGCAAGCTCCCATACTTGCGTCTTGAACAGGTCGCCGAGCGGATTGACCGGTGGAGTATCGTCGGCGTGCCACGTGAAATATCCGAGCAGACGTTCGGTCTTGTTTCCGGTTCCGACCGGTAGCGCGTCGAGTTTCGCCGATTGATCGAAGAGAATTAGCATCCGCACCCGCGCCATCACGTTCCCCCGGCGGCGCGCGTCGGCATCCGGCTCGAACTGCAGGTAACCGTCGACCGCGGCGGTGATCTCAACGGTCCGCTCAGCGATCCCCAGCGCCTCGACCACCAACCGCGCGTCGGTCAAACTCGAGGGGTTCGACGCGGCGTAAGGCATGCGGATCGCATGCACGTTCTCCGGACCCAGTGCCCGCGCGCAGAGAAAGGCCGTAACGGCGGAATCGACTCCGCCGGAGAGCCCGACGACGGCGCGTCCGATCGAGCGGCGCTCGCAAATCTCGTCGCGCAGAAAGGCTTCCAGCCAGCGCGCGGCGAGCCCCGCATTGAGCGGTGGCGCCGCCGCACCGCGGCCCTGCCCTTCAATGACCTGCAGCATCGCGTCCGCCACGTGGGATCGGCAACTCTTCGTCGAGCAGCAGATCGGGTAGGACCGCGCGCAGATCGCCCAGCAGCGGGAGGGTTG
>JAJXWN010000195.1 GCA_021781595.1 bacterium
GGTGATCCCCTGGGCATCGGGCGGTGTCACCTGCGTGGATATCTGGAAACCACCTTGGAATGAATCCGAATCGAGCAGATCTGCGTGCGACGCCATGCTGTCGAAATGCGAATCGTCCTGAGTTCCGTCGCTCCGAGTACCCGAGAATGCGAGGTGCGGATCGCCGGTCGAACTTGCGTCGGCGTTGCCGAACCGGCCCTGCGCGACGGGGTTTGGTTGCTGCAGTCCGAGCAAGTTTAGGATATCCCCGATGATCCCGAAGAGCTTGTTGAGGATATCGCTCCAACCGCCACCGGCCGGCTGCGCGCCGTACGCCGAAGCGGTGCTGGGAAGGGTGTCCGGTTGTAAGGCCGCATTCCACGGCCCGAAAAGGCCGCTCGCGCTAGCAAGCGGCGTCGCGGGAAGCCCCGTGCCGGTATCGCCGAGCAGGTCGCTCAGTGCAAAGTTCTCGACGGGTCGCTCCTGTACGTTCATGGTCGCTCTCTCCTCCGATGTCGTTCGCCCCGCCATCACGCGCACCCGGGCGTGCGGAAAGGGGGTGGGGGTGCTGCGCAGAAACTGCACGCCGCTATGAGCGACTCCCAGCTGACCAGCATCACTCGCCTCTCCGACCGTCTGGCGACGCTAAAGGAGCGTCTTTGACTACGCGGGCAAGACCCGTACCGTAAGCGAGCTGGAGCAGCGCTCGCGCGCCGACACGTTTTGGAACCAGCCCGAGACCGCGCAGCGGGTGATGAAGCAGCTCGCGGAGTTGCGCGCGGACATCGAAAAGATAGACGCCATCGCGCGGATGCTCTCCGAGGCGCGCGAGATGCTCGAACTCTTCGGAAGCGAGGAATCCGCGGGCGTTGAAGTCGACGCAGGCATCGCGCAGGCCGAGGCCGCCACCGACGAACTCGAGATGGCCGCGAACTTCGACGGTGAGTTCGACGGACACGGCGCGATCGTCAGCGTCTTCGCGGGCGCGGGAGGGGTGGACGCCGCCGACTGGACTGCGATGCTCGCGCGCATGTACCTGCGCTGGGCCGAAGCCAAGGGCTTCTCGACTCAGGTCGTCGACGAATCACCCGCCGAGGAAGCCGGTTTGAAATCGATCACCTTCTTCGTACGTGGCCGCAACGCGTACGGGATGCTCGAGAGCGAACGCGGCGTCCACCGCCTGGTACGCATCTCGCCGTTCGACGCCGCGCACCGGAGGCACACCTCGTTTGCCGCCGTCGACATAATTCCCGAGATCGAAGCCGGCGAGAGCGTCGATTTCGAGATCAAGCCCGACGACATACGCGTCGAAACGTTCAAGGCGGGCGGCGCCGGCGGGCAGTACGTCAACAAGACGGAATCGGCCATTCGAATCATCCACGTCCCTTCCGGACTCATCGTTGCTTCGCAGCAGGAGCGATCGCAGATGCAGAACCGCGAGGTCGCGATGAGCATCCTACGCGCGCGCCTGGTCCAGCGCGAGATCGAACTGCGAGATAAGAAGCTCGCCGATCTGCGCGGCGAGCGGAGCGCCAACGAGTGGGGATCGCAGATCCGGTCCTACGTGCTCAATCCGTACCAGTTGGTGAAAGATCACCGTACCAACGTCGAGACCGGGAACACGGCAGCGGTGCTCGACGGCGAGATCGACGGGTTCATCTGGCCGTACCTGCAGCGGCGCCGCACGGCTGCCGGGAAAGCGGAGTAGTGCGCGACCGCATCGTCTGGCTGCTGACCGGATCGTACGCGCTCCTCTACTTCGCGCTTGGTACGCTCAGGTATGCGGCGCATCGCAATTTTGTCGACCTCGGCATCTTCGCGCAGACCGCGGCCAGCGCGTTCGGCTGCTTCTGCAATACGATCGAAGGCAGTCACTGGGCGTATCATTTCTCGCCCGTCCTCTATCTCGCGGGCGCGCTCATGCTGGTGTGGAAGTCCCCACTCGCGCTGGTGGCGCTGCAGGCCGCCGGTGGCGCGCTCGCCATCGCGCCGGTCTACGCGATCGTCGCGCGGCGGGCGGATCGCGCCGTCGCGCGGCTAGCCGCGCTCGTCGTCTTCGCCTATCCGCCGCTGGCGGGCCTGACGTTCGGAGATTTCCACGAGAACGGGCTCGCGCCGGCGGCGGTAGCGTGGCTGCTCTGGGCCTTCGACGGCGGGTTCACCGGCTGGACGATCGTCTTTGCGCTGGTCACGCTCTCGATCAAAGAAGATCAGGCGATCTTCTTGGCGGTCGCGGGCGGTCTCGCGGCGTGGCGCTATCGCGCCGACGCGCGGCGCGCGCGGTTGGCTCTCGGCATTGCGGCCGCCTCGCTCGTGGTGCTCGTCGTCTTCTTTGCGCTCGTCCAACCCCACGCAAACGCGAACCTCCAGTGGTCGCCGACGCGGTTCTACGATTGGAGCGCCGCAGATTGGCGCGCGCTCTTCCCGGCAGGGCTGTTGCAGCGATTGGGATTCCTCGTGCTGGCCTTCTTGCCGCTGCTCTTCTTGCCGTTGCGCGTACCGGAGATCGCGATCGCGATCGCACCGCTCTGTGAAACGCTGTTCTCGCGGATGCCGACGACCTTTACGATGGGGTCGCACTACGCCGGAGCGTGGATCGGCTACGCTGTTTTCGCATTCGCCGTTGCCGTCCGGCGCATCGCAACGGACGATCCGGCGCGAGCGCGGTACATCTTGTATTGGTGCGTAGGTCTCTGCGCGCTGGAGTTCGCGGTGGCCGATCCGTTGCACCCGGGCTACCTCCTACGGGCGCACGCCGCGGCCGATGCGCGGCTCGACCGCTTCTTGGCGACGTTGCCGCCGCACGCCGGAATCGCGACGCAAGAAGAAGCCTACACGCATCTCGCGGCGACCGATCCGAATGCGACGCTGCTGCCCGAATCCGCGGCCGGCCGAATCACCGCGTGCTACATCCTCACCGATACGCAGTTCCCGCGGTCGCCGCGGTTAGTTGAGAGCGCCCCGCTGGTGCGGCAGCTCGTGCGGGCACGAATCTACACGCAAGCGCGGCGTGACGGCGCCATCACCCTCTATGAACGATCGGCTGCGTGCCGCTGAGGAGATCCGCGAGGGCGTTGGCGGCCACGACCGGCCATGCCCCGTCCATCTTCACGATGCGATGCGGCGCGGCCCACGGATGCCAGCGTGCCGTCTGCAACGCGAAACTCGCGTTCGCCGCGAATGCCGCGACGGTCGGCGTGCCCACCATGCCGGCAACATGCAGCGCGCCCGAATCCGGTGCGACGAGCGCCCGCGCGGCGGCGACCGCTGCCTTCCACGCGGCGAGATCGGCAAAGCGCTCCACCGGTAAGCCCGCCGCGCGCTCGAACGCATCGGCGTAGCGCGCCTCTGCTGCCGCTGCGATCGCGCGCACGGGCATATGCCGCGCGATGCTGCCGGCCAGAGCCGCCACCTCCGCGAGCGGTCGCCCCAAGCGTTCCCACTTGTCCGTGATCTGCAGCGCGACGCGCGCATCGGGTAGCGGTTCCGCGTCCAGCACGAAACGCCGCAGCACCGAGGGATCGCGCGACGGCTGCGTGCCGCCCAGCAGGCTGCGACCGAGTTCGAAGAGCACCGCGCACTCGTGTGGCGCGCGCTCGTCGAGCCCGGCGGTTCGGTGGACCGTCGACGTGCAGAGACGGCGAACCCAAAGGGTTTTGAGCGGTTTCCCCCAGCCGTTCTCGAAGCCGATGCGCACCGGGATGCGGGCCGCTTGCGGGAGGCGGTACCCTTGCGCCTCCTCGGTGGCGATCAGCGCGTACGCATAGCGATCGGCCTCGATTTCGCGGACGGGGATCTGCGGTGCCGCGACGTACATGCGGCTAACCGCGCCGCGTGCGAAGATGCCGGCGTTCACGGTCGAGAGCACGACCCCCGTCGGGTAGCCCGCCGCGCGCAGCGCCGCCAGCAGGGGCACCAGCGCGAGCGCGTCGCCGATCGCGTCCAGGCGGACGATCAGTACCGATGGTGAAGTATCAGGCATGCTCGATTACCGGGTCGTGTGCGCGGCGGAACCGCGCTAAGCCTGCTCGTGCTCGCGAAGGACGCCGTCGTGACGCTCGGTCGTGCCGAAGGATACGGCGTGGTTCGCTCGTACGGGCACGTCTCCGGTACCGCTATGCGGCCGCACAACCTGCTGCGCGCGACCTTTCGAAGCTTCGGCGCATTCATCGGGCTGGGCGCGCTCGACTGCGTGACCGATGCGGAGCACGCGCGCGAAGAAGCACTCGACGAACTGCGT
>JAJXWN010000196.1 GCA_021781595.1 bacterium
CGACGCTTGAGCCGCATCGATCGCGCGGGAGACGGCGGCGTAGCCCACGTCGCCGAGCACGGGGATTGCCGTGCGATGCGGTGGTGCGATGTAATTTTCTGCGAGTTCGAGGAGGCGCATCTTCGCGTCGTTCAAAAGCAACGGAAGATCGTTCGTGATCCGGTCGTGCGAAGCCAGAAAATTGAGCGCTCGCGCGTCGCCGGCATCTTTGCTGCGCTTCGCGTATGCGATCGTCTCGAAGGCCTGGTGGAGCCCTTGCGCCGGGTCGCCCGTCGCTTCGACGCAACGGGCGTAGAGTTCGCTCGTGCCGCCTAGATCCGGTAGGATGCCAACGGCCGCCTCGGGCAGCGATGCCTGTAGGCCGGCATGCGCCTGTACGCGATCGGCGTACAGGCTGAGTTCGAGCCCGCCGCCGATGGTAAGATTGAACGGCGCGGCGACCGTCGGAAACGGCACGGTTCGCATGCCCGACGTCAAGCGCTGGAATCGCTTGCCGCCCTCGCGGAAGAGCGCGCGATCGTCCTTGAGAGCGTCGAGCAGCGAGAGCAGCCACCGCAGGTTTGCTCCGAACGAGAAGTGCTTGCCCTGGTTGCCGACGACCAGACCTTTGTAGGCTCCGGGGATACTGCGGTTGGCGTGCTCCCAGACCTCTAAGATGTCACCGTCAAGCGTGTTGGACTTCGAGTGGAACTCGAGGCAAAGGACGCCGTCGCCCAGGTCGAGCAGGGAGGCGGCGGCGTTGGCGGCCAGCACCCGGCCTGGATCTCTGCGGATGTCGTCGAGAACGATCGGCGTTTGTGGCATGGCCTATGCCACTTGCACCTCGCTTCCGTGCGGTCCCTCCACCGCGCGGTAACGTGCTTCTGGGCCGGGAGCTAACCGTGTAGCGCGACGATGGCGACGAGGCCGGCCGCTACGCCTGCCATGAAGACGCCCGCCGCCGCCACCGAGAGTACGCGCTTCGAGAAGACCTTGCGGACGATGAAGAGCGACGGCAGGCTGATCGCCGGGAGCGTCACGAGGAGTGCGGCAGCCGGGCCTACGCCCATTCCGTGCTGCATGAGAGTCTGCACGATCGGCACTTCACCGGCGGTCGGAATGACGAACGCGGTGCCGACCAGCGAGAGCCCGAGAATGGCGGGCAGCCCCGCCGCGTGAAGCGTGAGCCCCGGGGGAAAGAGCCACGCGCGCGTCGCGCCGAGCAGAAGCACGACGGCAACGTAGCCGGGGAGAATCATCACGATCTCGTTCCACAACTCGATCGCCCACGCGCGAGCGATACCGAGCGGCGCGAGGCTCGAGTCTTCGATCGGTGCGAGCGGGAACTCGGAGGCCTTTGTTGTGAGGCCGGCTTGCGGTTCCAGACGATTGGCGAGCAGCGCCAGCCCGAGAACGAGCGCTATGCCGAACCCGACGCGCAGTGCCGCGAACTGCCAACCGAGGACGAAGCCGATGAAAACGATCGTCGCCGGATTCAGTATGGGGTTACCCAAAAAAAACGCGAGGGCGCTGCCGGGGGCGACGTGCTGCTTGCGAAGGCCCACTACCAGTGGACCGGTGCAGCACGTTCACATCATCCCGGTGAGCGAGAAGGCGCCGGCGATCGCGGTCGAGCGAACGTTCGCGCCGCCGATCAGTCGCCGCAGCCAGCGCCTCGGGACGAATACTTGAACGGTCGCGCCGAGTAACAGCGCGAGCACCACCGCCTCCCAAACCGCCGTGAAATAGGCGACCGCGTATTGCCACGCGGCCGGCAAGCCAACCGCCGGAGCGGCGGTCGCGCTTCCACTGACGATCGACGCACCTATCGAATGAGCCGTCGCGGCGACATGGGCCTTCTGCCAGTACGGCATCCACTTGACGATTGCCAGGCCGACGATCGCCGCCACGAGGAACGACGTCGTGCCAAGGACGAGCCGCGTGCTCGATGCGGCGCGGCCGCGCGGCAGCGTTTCCTGCGAAAGTGACACGGGCTGCTCCTTTATCGTGGCGCGCAGGTGCGAAAACCGGCGACGACGTCCCGGCGGTGCGGACGGTAAAAATTGCGCCACCGCGTGGTGACGAGGCGTGCTCGCGTCGACCACGCGCCGCCGCGCAGGACGAAGTGATCGCCGAACCATGGTTCGGAGTACTCTTTGTACGGATCCGGCGCGAAACCGGGGTAGGGTTCGAACGGGGTGGAGGTCCACTCCCAGACGTTACCGATCATCTGGCGGCAGCCGAACGGGCTCTCGCCGCCGGCAAAGGCGCCGACGTCGCAGACGTCGCCGTACCAGCTATCGAGATTCGCGCGCTGCGGCGTGGCAGTCTCTTCCCCCCAGGCATAGCGCCGGCGGTTCGCTCCTGCGGCGGCGATCTCCCATTCGGGCTCCGTCGGCAGCCGCCGCCCCGCCCACGTGCAATAGGCGTCTGCCTCGAAGAGGTTTACATGGCAAACCGGTTCGTGCGGGCGCAGCTCGACGATACGGTCGAAATGCCGCCGCATCGGGCGGCGGCCGTCGCCTTGCCAGTAGACCGGCCGATGCGCGCCGGCGGCCGTGCGCCACGCCCACCCATCGCGCGACCAATGCGTCTGGTTCTCGTACCCGCCGTCTTCGACAAAGGCCAGATACTCGGCGTTGGTCACCGGCGCGCGTGCGATCGAAAAAGGGCGCACCTCGACCTCGTGAAACCATTTTTCGTTGTCGAAGACGAAGCCGTCGTCCGGCCGCGCGCCGATGCCATAGTGGCCGCCGGGGATAGTTGCGTCGCCGATGAGCGCGCCGGGCTCCATGCGGTCGTAGAGGGCTATCTGTGGCTGGCCGTAGCTCAGCGTTTGGCGAGTGTAGATGAGGGCTTCGGCATGCATATCTTCGTGATGAAGAGCGAGGCGGTAGAAGTAATCGGCCTCTTTCGGTTGAGAGGGTGCCGAAAAACGCTCCAGCGAGGCCGCGAGTTGTCGCTCTAGAAACGCATAGGTCTCCTCGCGGTTAGGCAACGGAAGGGACCACCGGAGATCGTGCGGTATGCGGGCCGAATCATAGAGCGCGTCGCCTGCGGCGACGATGGGCGCGTGGCCGTAGAGCCGGCGCAACGTCCAAAACTCTGCGAAGTACGCGACGTGGCCGATCTCCCATAATGGAGGGTTGATGATCTCGAGAAGCGGTACCGACCATTGATCGTCCCGCAGATCGCTTACGAGCGAAAGCGTACGGCGGCGCGCACCGGCCAGCGCCGCGGCGATCCAAGGGCGTTGATTGGGTTCGGCGGTCATACGCCGCTGCTGCCGTTCACCGTGCATCTCCTCTCGGGCGCTGCGCCTTGCGGATTCTGATTCTTTCCCCGGCTCCGGCGCGCTCAACGCTCGGCAATGCCGTTACGGCCGAGCGGTACGCGTGCATCTTACGGTCGCTCGGCCACCGGGTTCGTATAGCGCGGACCTACACTGGCGTAGAACCCGCCGACTGCCTGATAGCGTTGCATGCCAGGCGCAGCGGGAGCGATGCGCTGCGGTTTCGCCGTACCCACGCGGAGGGGGCGCTGGTGGTGGTCCTCACGGGAACCGACGTCTACCGTGATATTCGCACGAGCCGCACGGCGCAGCGCGCGCTCGATGCGGCCGGCGCCATCGTGACGCTCCAACCGCGCGCGATCGACGAATTACCCGAACGGCTGCGCGCAAAGGCGCGCGCGATACTGCAGTCGGCGCCGGCCCGGCCGCGCCCAAAGCGGCGGACCGGAGGCTGCTTCGAATTCTGCGTGCTAGGACATCTGCGCCGCGAGAAGGACCCTATGCGAGCGGCCTACGCGGTTCGCCGGTTGCCGCTCCTGCCGCCCGTGCGCGTCACGCAGGCCGGCGGCGTTCTCGACGCCCGTTATCTCGAGATGGCGAGGCGTGAAGCGAAGCGCAATCCGCGCTATCGTTACCTCGGCGAGCTCGTGCGCGGTGCGGCGCGCCGCTTACTCGTGCGTTCCGACGCGCTGGTGCTCTCGTCGCGCATGGAAGGCGGCGCTAACGTGCTCAGCGAGGCGATCGCCGCCGGCACGCCGGTGCTCGCTTCGCGCATCCCGGGCAACGTCGGAATTCTCGGAAGCGGGTACCCCGGTCTCTACGCACTCGGCGCTACCGGCGATCTCGCGCGGCTGATGCGCGCGGCTTCGACGGACCGTGCGTTCTACGATTCTTTGCGGCGCGCGTGCGCTGCGCTCGCGCCGCTGATGCGGGGGAGCGCGGAA
>JAJXWN010000197.1 GCA_021781595.1 bacterium
ATGAGCGCCGCGCGCACCGCATCGCCGCGCGCGTGCGCGCGTTGTAACGCACCGTTTTGCGAACGCGCGGACTCCGCCGCAACGCGCTCGACGAGGATATTGACGCCGCGGTGACGCGCCCCCTCTCGCGCCGCCGCGGCCGTTCCGCCCGTCAACGATTCGATGTGTGCCCGGTAGCGCGTACCGGAATCCATGCGCGGCGCGACGTGCATGGCGATCTCTTTGCGCAGAAAGCCGATCTGAAGTTGCCCGTACCTCACGGCGATCGCGTTTGCGTCGTGCGGGTTATCGGGCTGCCGCTCGAGAGCGAGCTCGTACCCTTCGCGCAGCCCTGCGACGACGTCTTGCCTTCCCTCGAACGAGACGCCGACGATCTTCGTGTGAAAGCGGTGCGCCTCGCCGATACTCGCGAAGGGTTCGGGGACGAGATAGCTCGCGCTCTCGCGGTACGCGCGCTCGACGAAATCGTCTCTTCCCTCTTCAGGCGTACCGCGCGTGTCGCCTGTCGTCCCGAGTGCGTCGAAGGAGGCGAGGGCGCGTTCGAATGCCGCCTCCGAGGCGGTCGGAGGCGGCAGGCGGTCAGCCGTTCTGCGGGTGCGCGGGCTCATGCTCCGGCGCGGGCTGCTCCTCGGGTTCGAACTCGTCGAGGTTCAGGTGAATCTCTTCGTGACCCTGATCGTAGGCCGCGTCGTGCATGCCTGCGTTCTGCGCGTCCAGCGGATCGATCGGTTCTTCCGTACCGTCATCGATCGCCGGCGCCTCCTCCAGCGCCGGCGCGGCTTCGTCACGCTTGCGCTTGTAACGCGCCGGTGCGGCCGGGCCACGAGCCGACTTCGCCTTGGCACGGCGCTCGCGGCGGGCCGCCACGATGTCCTCGCGAGCCGCACCGCCGTGCGCGCCGATCGCTTTGGACTCGGCAACCGAGCGCGCCGAACGCGTGCGGTCGACGCCGCCGCCCGCTTTGCGTTTGCGCGCCGCCGCTTCGAGCTGCCGCTTGCGGAAGACCAGAACCAGCGGTGCCGAGTAAAAGATCGAATGATAGCCGCCCGAGCAGATGCCGACCAGCAGCGCGAACGCGAAGTTCTTCAGGGATGCGCCGCCGAACGCCAGCAACGCGACCAGCACGACGACGACGGTAGCAAGCGTGTTGAAAGAGCGCGTCATCGTCTGCAGGATCGAGGTGTTGACGATCTTCTCGTACGCTTGACCCGCCAGCAGCTTGGTATTCTCGCGTATTCGATCGAGAATGACGATCGTATCCATGACCGAGTACCCGATAACGGTCAGCACCGCCGCCAGAAACGCGTCGTCCGCCCGCTTGTCGAACAGAGCGTAGATGCCGATCATCATCGCCGCGTCCCGCACGAGTGCAATGACCGTTACCAAACCGAAGATATAGTTCCAGCCGAAGCGGAACGCGATGTACATGAACTGGATGGTCAGCGCGATCACCAGGGCTAAAATCGCCTTGGTGAGATACTCCTTACCAAGCGTCGGACCGACCGAAGCGATGCGTGAGGAGCTGCGTGAGATCGGGGCGAGCGCGCCGAGCGCCTTCCATAACGCGGTGGTGTTGTTGCCGAACGCTTTCTGCGTCTCGATCGAATACCGCAGCGTCGGTGCCGTTCCGGCCGTACCGACCGTCGTGATATGTTCGTCGTGGACGCCGAGTGAAGCGAGCGCCGTCTCAATCGCCGCTTGCGCGACCGGTTTCTTGAACGTAACGTCGACATCGGTTCCGCCGGTGAACGAGAGGCCCAGCCGCAGCATGTGCGACGGCTGGAAACCGCCTCCGGGCGCGTTGAAGGCGTGGTAGACCATGGAACCGAGACCGATCGCGATCACCAGATACGAGATCGTCGAGATGACGCGGAACCATCCGACGATGTTCCAGTTGAGCCTTCGGAAGAGCATCTACGCACCCACTTTCGCGAAGACGCCGACGTCTTCGGGTTTGACGCCGTACGCGGCGGGCGCGGTGACCAGATCGTTGTCCACGATAACGTCAATGAAGAAACGCGTGATGAAGACCGCCGTTATAAGGGAGAAGACGGTGCCCCAGAAGAGCGTATAGGCAAAGCCCTTGACGGTACCGGTGCCGAGCATGAAGAGCACGCCGGCGCCTACGATGGTGGTGAAGTGGCTGTCGAAGACCGCCGTGAAGGCGCGCGTGAAGCCGACCCGCACGGCGGCGCGCAGGCTCTTGCCGGCCCATAGCTCTTCCTTCAAGCGTTCGAAGATCAGCACGTTCGCGTCGACCGCCATGCCGATCGAAAGGACGAAGCCCGCGATTCCCGGCAGCGTCAGCGTCGCGTGCGCCAGCGCGAGCAGTCCGAGCATCATGATGACGTAGACGATCAGCGCCACGTCGGCGAGAAGGCCCGGCAGCCGGTAAACGAGGAGCATGAAGAGCAGCACGATGGAGAGGCCGACGATCGAAGCCTTGAGCGATTTGATGAGATCGATCTTACCGAGCGTAGGCCCGATCGTCTCGTTCTCGACGATCCTCACCGAGACCGGCAGCGCGCCGGCGTTGAGCTCGTTGGCGAGCGTAATGGTTTGGTCCGCAGTGAACTGCCCGGTGATCTGACCGTTGCTGGAGATGACGCCGTTGATGATCGGCGCCGATAGATAGCGCTTATCGAGGAAGATGCCCAGCGCTTTGCCGAGATTGGCTTGCGTGAGCTTCGCGAACTTGAGCGGATTCTTCGTCGTAAAGATGATGTCGGGCTGATTGGAAGTGTCGTATCCCGCGGCCGCGCTCTTCAAGTCTTTGCCGGAGTAGACGACCGGGCCGCTCGCGTTGTAGGCGCCGAGAGCGACGTAGGCCTTGGCCGCGGCGCGCTCCTTGGGCGTTGCGGCCGGCGAGTTCGCGATCTGCAGATCGGCTTCGGCCTGCTGCACGACGTTCGGCGGCACGATCTTGTATTCGAGCACCGCGACCTGTTTGAGTACCGCTTCCGCTTGCCCCGGGTTCTTCACTTGCGGCAGCTCGACGAGGATGCGGTTGAAGCCGGATTTGCTGATCTGCGGTTCGGTTACGCCCAAGCCGTTGATGCGGTTGTCGATGACTTGCATCGTCTCGTTCTGCACCTGGGGCGTGATCTGCGGAACGTCGGCAGTCGGATAGAGCTGAAGCAGCAACCGCGCACCGCCTTGCAAATCAAGGCCCAGGTGGATGTTCTTTTGCAGCGGCAGGCTCGCCCACAGGCTGATCGTGACGATCGCAATAACGACGAGCGCCTTGAGCGGGTTCTTGATTCTATTCCAGTTCATATCCGTCCAGGGAAAAGCAGGGCCCGGCAGGGCCGTTAGACACCCGCGGCGGCACGGGCAGCCTTGGGAGTTCGCCCAACCGCCCCCGAGCCCTGGCCGCCGCCGCCGGGCAGCCCCAGAACCTGCGCCGGCACCAGACGTACCTCCGGCGGAATCTCGCCGTAGCCGAAGACGTCGAGCCCGATGCCGGAGCGGTGCAGCAGATCGGCCAGAAGCGGGCGTACCGCCGAGCTGCAGACCACGGCTGCGCGGTCCGGGTGCGTCGCGCGCACGTATCCCTCAGCCCGGTCGCGAATGGCCAGAGCCACGGCCGGGTCCGGAGCGGCCGGCGCACCCGTCGGGTCGGGGAGCCACGAGCCCACAATCTCTCGCTCCAGTTCCGGGTCGAGCAGGAGCGGCTCCAGCACGCCGGCCGCACGGCGCCGCAACTGCGCCGGCACCAGGACGCGCCGGGCCGCCTCGGCTAGATCGCGGGGCTCTCGGCTCTGCGCCGCGGCATCGATCATCGCCTCGAGCGCCGTGACGGGATCGCGCGGCCAGACCCGCTCGCGCAGCAGCAGGGTGAAGGCCTTGTGCACGTTGGCCAGCGGCAGCGCGTCGCCGCCGACCTCTCTTACGATCGAAGGGACGCTCGCGCGCAGATGTTCGAGCAGCGTCTGCATCTCTTGGCGTCCGAGCAGCGCGGACGCGCACGCGCGCGCCCCTTCCGCCAAGTGCGAGCCGACCACCGAGACCGGATCGAAGACCAGCGCACCCGCTTGCAGGGCGCGCTCGCGCAGGTCCGGCTCGATCCACTTCGCCGGCAGGCCGTAGACGGGCTCGAAGGTCGCCTGCCCCTCGATCCGCGCGAGCGTCGCGTCCTCGGCCACCGCCAGCATGCAATCCAACCGCAGCGCTCCTTCACCCGCAAGTTGGTCGCGCAC
>JAJXWN010000198.1 GCA_021781595.1 bacterium
TCGATGCATCGGCGACTGGAGTCTTTGAGCACGGCGCAGGCACGGCGTATTGCGCTGGCGGCGCAGGGCTTCGGAGGCGCCGGCCCGGAGCTCGTGACCGCTCGGCGCCTGTTGAATCTCGTTCGGCAACTAGGTGCGGTGCAGATCGACTCGGTCAGCGTCCTGGTGCGATCCCAGTTTCTTCCGGTGTTTTCGCGTTTGGGCCCATACGACCGCGGCTTGCTCGAGCGCCTCGCGTATCGTCGTCCACGGCGGCTTTTCGAGTACTGGGCGCACGAGGCGTCGCTGGTGCCGATCGAAGCGTATCCACTGCTGCGCTGGCGCATGCGGCGCGCCCGGGACGGGCGCGGCACGTGGAGCAGCGTCGCGCGCGTAGGCCGGGAGCGCGCAGATCTGGTGGAGAGCGTGCGCGCGACGATCGAGCGGCGCGGCCCGATGAGCGCATCCGAGTTCGAGGATGCGAAGAGTACCGGAAGTTGGTGGGGCTGGAACGAAACCAAGCGCGCCGTCGAGTACCTGTTTTGGAGCGGTAGGATCATGGCCGTAACGCGGCGGAGCAGCTTCGAACGCGTCTACGACCTGACCGAGCGCGTATTGCCGGCGCGGCTGGCGAACGCGGCGGACCTGCCGGAACACGACGCACACCGAGAACTGCTCGCGATCGCGTCCCGCGCGTTCGGCGTCGCGACCGAGGCCGATCTGCGCGATTATTTTCGGCTGGCGGCGGCGGACGCGAGACCGCGCATCGCCGAGTTGGTGGAGGCGGGCCGCCTGCTCCCGGCGATCGTCGAGGGATGGAAACAGCAGGCGTACGTTCATCCCGATGCGCGCGTACCGCGCCGCATCGGTGCAAGCGCGTTGCTCTCGCCGTTCGATTCGCTGGTGTGGAATCGCGCGCGTACGAAACGGCTCTTCGATTTTCATTATCGCATCGAAGTCTATACGCCGGCGCACAAGAGGATCCACGGGTACTACGTGTTGCCGTATCTTCTCGATGAGACGCTGATCGCGCGCCTCGATTTGAAGGCCGACCGGCACGCGAGCGCGCTGCTCGTGCATGCGGTGCACTTTGAGCCGGGCGCCGACCGGCCCGAGGCACGAGCGCGCCTGCGCGAGGATCTGGCACGGATGGCGGCGTGGCTCGACTTAGAGCGCGTGCGCTCCGATCAAGCCGTGTGGGCGTGCGCGACCAGCAAAATTGCGAGCGCGTAGAAAACGAACATCAGGACGAGAAAGGTGATGGCTTTGCGATTCGCTCCGGCGAACTCTCGCCATGCGAAGATGCCCCAGAGAGCGGCCACCATCGGAGCGGATTGACCGATCGCATAGGAGATCGCTTCGCCGGTGAAGTTCGCGGCGACGAGATTGAAGACCATGCCCGTCGTCCATATGCCTCCGCCAAGTAAGCCCAGCAGATGCGCGCGTGCCGGGGCGCGAAAAAAGCCGGAGAAGTTCACCGGTTTGCCGACCAGCGGACGGCGCATGAAGTAGATGTTCCACACGAAGCACGAGAGTAGTGCGCCGAGGGTGAGGAAGACCGCGACGCCGTAAGGGCCAAGGGGCTGTCCGTGCGTGAGCGCGCGCGTCGAAAGTGGTGCCCACAGCCCCATCAAAACGCCTGAGACGACGCAGGTGACGATGCTCTTGCGCGAGACCGCGTTGCCCGTGCCCAGCTGCGCGTAGGCCTGGCCGTCGAAGGTGACGGCTGCGACGGCGCAGAGCACGCCCGCGGCCAGAAGGCCGACGTTGCCCATGGGCTGTAGCGCGTAGCTCAGCACGACGCCGACGACGAGTGCGATGCCGATGGCGAGCGGAAAGGCGACCGCGAGGCCCGCCATGTCGATGCCGGCGACGAGCAGCAGATTAGCAAGGTTGAAGATCGCCCCAGCAGCGAGCGCCCACCCGATGTTCGAAGGAGTTGCGGAGTGAAGGTTTTGGAGGAAGCTCGCGGCATCGTGCCCGCTGCTTCCCATGGTGAACGCGTAGATCAGGGCGAACAGGAAGATCGCAACGGCGTAGTCCCAGTAGAAGAGCTCGAAGCGATAACCCTTGACGCCCTTGAACGTATTCGCCCAACTGCCCCAGCAGATCGCCGTGATCACCATCATGAGGAGCGCGACGCCGAAACTATGCGGAACGAACATCGGGGCCTCCGTTCGATGCGATGAAGCTGAGGACATCGGCGCGAGCGGACATCGCGCGCGCGCCGATCTTCGTGCAGCATAGGGCCGCGCAGGCGTTGGCGAATACTCCGGAGCGGTGAAAGTCCCAGCCCTGCAGCAGAGCGTACGAGAGCCCGCCCATGAAAGCGTCGCCAGCGCCGGTGGTGTCGACGACGTGCACTTCAAAGGCTGGAACGCGAACGACACGTTCTCGGCTCGCGATCAAACATCCATCGGCACCCATCGTCAGCGCGACGACGGATGGGCCGAGGTCGAGTAGTCGCGTCGCCATCCGTTCGTAATCTGTCTCGCCCGTGAGCTCGCGAGCGGCAGCTTTGCACGGCTTGAGGACGTCGACGAGCTTCAGCCCTTCGAGCAGTTCTTCATGCGTGCCTAGGCCCGACTGCGCGAAGAATCCCGGTTCGACGTCGAGATCGAAGATGGTTCGAACACCCGCATCCTTAGCGATGCGCATCGCCTCGCTCACCGGTGCGATCGGCAGCTGCGAAGCCTCGCTGTGAAAGTGCTTCGCGCGCCGGATATGCGGCGCGAAACGGTCGCGAATCTGGGCGGGCGTGACCGTGCCGGTGACGTTCGGGAACATGTAGATGCAGCGGTCGCCGTTCGAATCCACCGGAATCCACGTGAGGGACGAGCGCTCGCCCGCGGCCATCTCGATGCCCGAAAGATCCATGCCGTCGTCGATGAAGGCTTGTTTGATGATGCGGCCGTTTTCGTCGTCGCCGATCAAGCCCAGCCAGCCGGTACTCGCGCCCAGACGGGCGACCTGGGTCAGGTTATTCGCCGTAACGCCGCCGGCGTGAACCTCGGTCCGGTCGGCATTGATCTTTTCTTCCGGGCCGAGCAACCGCGGAACGATAGCGAAATAATCGACCGTACAACTGCCGATCCCGACGACGTCAACGAACCGCGCCTCCAAAGCCACCGCACGTCCCTCGCTGTCCTATTGTCCCCGCATAGTTACCATGCCGGCACGGAGAATCCCGCCATGCGGAGGTGCCCTTCGCCCTTCGACAAGCTCAGGGTGACACGGGGCAATACGAGGTGATACGTGGGTGACATTGTCGTGACACAGCGGCGGCGGCGCCGGGAATCTTGGATCTTATTTGGATGATAATGCCGGGTTAAGGCCACCTTAGGGGGGCTTAAGCGGGGCTTAGCTCGGGTGGCGTAGCGTGGAGAGATCGCACTACGTCATCACGGAGAATACATGCGCAAGTTTTCGATGCCCGCGCTCTTTGTAGCCGCGGCGTTGCTCTGTGCCGGACCGGCACTCGCGAGTACCCGTCTCCTCGAGACCGGTTCGACGCTTCTCTATCCGCTCATGAACCTTTGGGTCGCAACCTATCAGAAAGAGCACCACGGGGTCGAGATCACGACGCAGGGCACCGGCAGCGGTACCGGCATCTCGCAGGCGATCGCCGGGGTCGCTCAGATCGGCGCCTCCGATGCGTACATGTCCGACGCGCAGATGAAGGGTACGCCGATGCTCAACATTCCGCTTGCGATCAGCGCGCAGCAGATCAACTACAACGTCCCGGGCCTAAACGGCGTGCATCTGCGCCTGTCGGGGCCGGTGCTGGTGGGCATCTACAGCGGGCAGATCCGCTTCTGGGACGATCCGCACATCAAGGCACTGAACCGGAGCTACGCGGCTCGGCTGCCGCACCACGAGATCATTCCGGTCCACCGCTCGGACGGCTCGGGCGACACGTTCATATTCTCGCAGTACCTCTCGTTCTCGACGCCATCGTGGCGCAACGGTCCGGGCTACGGGACGACGATCAGTTGGCCTGCCGTCGCCAACGCGGTCGGAGCCAACGGTAACCCCGGCATGGTTCAGACCTGCAAAGCCTCACCGTACTCGATCGCGTATATCGGCGTGAGCTTCCTCAACGAAACCAACGCCGCCCATCTGGGCTACGCATCTTTGGAGAACCGCGACGGACGGTTCGTCCTGCCGACTGCCTCGACGGTCGGTGCGTCCGCCCGT
>JAJXWN010000199.1 GCA_021781595.1 bacterium
TGGGCTCTACGAACCGATCGGCGGCACCGCACCGGATATCGCGGGCAAGGGCATTGCGAATCCGACCGCCGCGATACTCTCGGCCGCGATGCTGCTGCGTCACAGCCTCGACGACGATGCGAACGCGTCACGCATCGAGGCGGCGGTCGAGCGGGTGTTCGCGAGCGGCGCGCGCACGGCAGAACTCGCGCGCGGAGGCGAGCCGGCCCTGGATACGCTCGCATTTCTGCAACGCGTTCTCGCGCAGCTCTAGGCGGGCGTGCCGCGGCGCGCTATACTTTCGTTTGTTCGGAGTAGACGGTCTTGCCGTAGTAGTCGCGCAACCGTACGTAGAGCGTGGCGCGCCGGTGCGGATGCGCCGCGCTCCACGCTTCGCGCCACAGTTTCAGCGCTTTGGCCTGCATGGCATCTTCGCTGTCGGCGTCCATCGAGTCCAACCCGTTGATGTCGACGAAGACCGAGAGCAGCGTTCCCTTCGCCTCGACGCCCATCACGACGCCTTTGTATTCGCTCTTCAGCCGTGCGACGTGCCGCAGCTCGCGGGCCCGCGCGATCGCCGCCGGTGACGGCGGGCGGTTCGGCGCGCATCCGGAGGCCAGCAGGAGCGCCGCGAAGAGCATCGTCGCGAATCGTATGCTCGTCATAACTCCGTCACGATTCGGTCACGAACCACGCGTATCATGCGCCCATGGATGGAATCGGATGGGCCGCCTCGGCGATGGCGGCGGCGCGCAGGCGCCTGGAGATCGCGACCCAGAACCTCGCCAATAGTTCGAGCGATGGCTTTCGCCGGGCCGACGCGCACGGATTCTTGACGGCTGCGGGCGTCCGGGTCGAGACCGTCACCGACCAGCGCCAAGGAGCGCTTCGCCGCACTGGCCGCAGCGACGACCGGGCGATCGTCGGTCCGGGCTACTTCGTCGTACGCGACGCGCGCGGGAGTCTCGCGCAGACGCGCGCCGGCGCCTTCGTTCGTGGCCGCGACGGCCTCTACTACGACGATGCCGGCCGGCGGCTGATCGGCACGCATCTGGCTGCGGGCTCGAGCGTTCGCCGCGGTTTTCTCGAGAGTTCGAACGTCAACTCGATCGGCGAGATAATCGACGTGCTCGCAGCGCAGCGGTCGTTCGAGACCGCGCAGCAGACCATCTCCGCCATCGACCGCACGCGTCAAAAAGCCGACAACGACGTTCCGCGCCTGAAGTAAGGCGCTCTTCCCACGCTCAGAGACGAGGAGCCCTATGAATCGTGCCTTGTACGCCGCCGCCAGCGGCATGGCCGCGCAGCAGTTGAACCTGGAGATCATCGCCGACAATCTCGCGAACGCCGACGTCGCGGGTTTCAAAGGCGCGACCGCGTCGTTCACCGATCTCGCGGCGCCCGGAGCCGTGGGCCTCGGCACGACCGTGCTTGGAACGCATCCGGTCTTCGTGCAGGGGAAGCTCGTGAAGAGCGGCGGCCCTTTCGATCTGGCGATCGACGGTCCGGGCTTCTTCGCGGTCGCCGACGCGCGCGGCCGGCGCGCCTTCACGCGTGACGGAGAGTTTTCACGCGCGCCCGACGGGACGCTGCGGAACGCGCAAGGCTGGCGGCTGGCGGGCGTGCTCGTTCCCGCCGACGCGCTCTCGGCTGCCGTTGCGGAGAACGGCGCCGTGACGGCCGCTACGCCGCACGGAACGCGGCGATGCGGCCGCATCGAGATCGCCGAGTTTGCCTCGCCCGAACGGCTCGACTCGATCGGCGGCACGCTCTTCATGCAGACGCACGATTCGGGCCGGGCGCGCATGGTCGCACCGGGCGGGCGCCACGGCCCGCGCGTGGCCTTCGGCATGCTCGAACGTTCCAACGTCTCGATCGTCGAAGCGATGATGGAGATTCTGGCGGCGCAGCGCGCCTACGAAGCTAACGCCAAAGGCGTGCAGGCGGCCGACGAGATGCTGCGCATTGCGGATAACCTCAGCCGTGGATAGCGGCGCGGCTCGCCTGGCCGGCGCGCGTTTCGAGGCGTTGCTCCTCGAGCGCGCGCTCGAGCCGATGGAAGGATCGTTCGGCGGATTCGGATCGATCGCCGTCGGTGCGCTCGCCGAGTCGATTGCGCAGCGCGACCGTGGCGGCTTCGGTTCGCAGCTCGCCGCGCTGCTGGAGCGCCGCCATGGCTGAAGCGGGTGCCGACCGTGAAGCCGTCATTCGGGCGCTCTTTCCGCTGGTGAAGACGATCGCGCGGCGCGTGCAGCGCATGGTTCCGGTCGGCGAGATCGACGATCTGATCGGCGACGGCTGCGTCGGTTTGATCCGCGCCGTCGACTCGTTCGACCCGCGGCGCGGTCCGACGCTCGAGCAGTACGCGGCGCGCGTCGCCGCCGGCGCGATGCTCAACGGCCTGCGGCGCCTCGACCCCGTCTCCGAACGCGTCCGCCGCGAAGTGCGCGAAGCCGAGCGCGAGCGCTACGAGCTCGCTACGCAGCGCGGCGAGATGCCGACGCTGCGCGAACTCGAACAACGCCGCCCGGCGCTTCACCGCGCGTCCGTGCATGCCTATCGCTACACGCCGCTCTCGCTCGACGGTCCGCTTCCGTCGGGGGAGCATATGGACGGCGACTGGAGCGCGGATCCCGCAGCCGTCGCTATCGCGAACGCGCGCCGCGGCGAGGTTCGCAAGGCGCTCGAACGCCTGCCTGTGCGGCAGCGCACCGTCCTCGCGCTGCATTACTTTGGCGAGCTCTCGCTGCACCAGATCGGCGAACGGCTCGCGATATCACCGCAGCGGACCTCGCAGCTGCACCTGGCTGCGCTTCGCAATCTGCGGAAGGGCTTCGATGTTTCGGCCGCGGGTTGAATCGGAGCGCGGCCGCGCTCTCGTCGCGCCGGTCTACCAGACGCCCGCACTCTACCCGGTGCTTCCCGAAGACGAGCTCGAGACGCCGCCACTGCCGCAGGATCATCCACCGTGGGTGAAAGATGCCGCCGCCGTCTCGAAGCGCGCGCGCCGGCTGATCGCGAGCCTAAAGCCGGTAGTCGTGCGCGTCCTAAACTTTTGGGATCATCACGTGCGTTCCATCGTCGTGCGCGGGCGGACCGTGAGCATCGACGCCGGCGGAAGCTACCGCATCGACTGAAGATGCGCCATCTTCACGTTAGGCACGTTCGAGGACGGCGTCGATGATATCGGCCACGCGCGCGGACGCCGCCCTCGCTACCGCCGTGACCTCCGCATGCGTGGTCTCCAAAGCGCCGGCGCTGTTGGTGATCAAACTCAAGCCGAGCACCTCCATGCCGCGCGCGCGCGCCAGGATCGTCTCGAGCACCGTCGACATGCCGACGGCGTCCGCGCCGATGCGGCGCAGGTAACGCGATTCCGCAGGCGTTTCATACGTAGGGCCGAGGAGGCCGGCATAGACGCCTTCGCGAAGCCGCGCGGCGCCGGCATCTTTCGCAATCTCTCGCAGGCGCGGCGCGTAGGCGTTCGTCATATCGACGAACGGGTTCTCGAGCGTGCTCCCGAGCAGCGGATTGCTCCCCGTGAGGTTGATGTGGTCGGTGATCAGCATCAGGTCCCCCAGGCGATACGAAGGCTCGAGCGCTCCTGCGGCGTTGGTGACGACGAGCAGCTTCGCTCCCGCCTCCGCCGCGAGCGCCACGCTGTACGTGACGTCCTGCGCGCCGAACCCCTGGTAGAGGTGGACGCGCCCCGCGAAGACGAGCGCGCGCTTGCCGCGCCACATTCCGACGAGTGCTTCGCCGGCATGCCCCGCGAGCGGCGCGACCGGCATCCCGAGTTCCGCGTAGGGCAGCCGCGTGAAGCGCGCCTTCTGCGAGACGGCGCCGGAGAGCCCGCTCCCCAGCACGATCGCCACCTCCGCCGAACCGCCGCTCTCCGCGACGATTCGCTCCGCACCCGCCGCCAATCGATCCCGCATCACCGACTCCTCCGCGTCCGTTGTGTTACGTTCCATCCGGTCGTTGTCATCCTGACAATGGTGGGGGGTGGAAGAGGTTTTGGCCGGTCATCTGGGCGGGGATCGGCAGGCCTGCCAGCGTGAGGAGCGTGGGAGCGACGTCGCCCAGGCGGCCGCCGGGCGTGAATTCGCCGGCGATGCCGTGCGCGATCAATACGAACGGAACGGGGTTGGTCGTGTGCGCGGTGAGCGGGTTGCCGTTCTTGTCGATC
>JAJXWN010000200.1 GCA_021781595.1 bacterium
GGGCTGCCTCCTGCGATGATGGGCCGGCGCGTCGGCGATGCGAGGATTGGCCTGCGTACTGCGGTGGTAGGCGCGTGCGTAGCGTTGTTGAAGCGCTGCCAGATGTTGCTTGGCGCGAGCGGCGCTGCGGCCGTGCGGGCGCTTCCGGCAACGATCGGCGGGCTGCCACCTCCTGCGATGATGGGCCGGCGCGTCGGCGATGCGAAGATTGGCCTGCGCCCGGTCACGCCGTGCGGATAGGTGCGCTGCAGGACGTTGTGTATCGCCAATTGCTGTTGCGCGAAATTCGCACGCACGGCGGGCTGGATGTGCGTCCGGAATCCGACGAACGCCCCCGGTTCCGGTTTCGGAAGGCGCGTCATGGCCACGGTACCGCTGGTGTAACGGAGGTTGCGGCGCGTGGGTGCGAGCGGGACGACCGTATGGATGACCGTGGCTCGGCGCAACTCGTTGGGTAGGAGCGAGACGGTCTGCTGGAACTGGCCAGCATTCCAATTGGGAACCGAGACTCCCGTCACGCCGCCCGGCGCGTTGACATTGCCGTAGACGTTCGTGATGTTCGTAATGTTGTTGACGATCGTGACGTTGTTCCACTCACCATCCGATCCCCACCACGGATAAAACGGGTTGCCGGGTGCGAGCGGTACCCAGCCGATATCGCCGAACCCGATGCCGAAACCGCCGCCGTCGCCGAAGCCGAAGAACGCGACGAGAGCGGGCTCCCAGACGGGCTGCAGATACATCGAGCCGGGATCCCAGCACCAGCCGTCGGCGGTGTCGTAGAACCAGCGGCCGTAGTGATAGGGCGCCCAGCCCCACGGTTCGTCGCTTACCCACGTCCAACCGTAGTAATTCTCCCACACCCACTGACCGTTGCGATACGGGCCCCAGCCGGGACCGACGTTCGGGTTCCAGACGTTGCCGTAGCCGGGTACGTCGACCCATCTCCCGTAGTTGCCGAGATCGTATGCTCCGACGACGCCGCTATTGAGATATTGATATGAGTTCGCGTCGGCGATCGAGCGGTCGCGCTGCTGGTTCCAGCGGTCGAAGTTATCGTACGCAATGGCCTGGATGAACTGGATTTGCGGAGCGGACGCGGTTCCGGTAACGAGCATTGTATTGCCCGGTCCGATCGTCTGCGAGTTATTCTCCGTAGCGACGGAGGCCTGGCCGGACCGCACCGTGACTTCGGTATTTCCGGCGCTGTCGACGGTCACCCGATAGGCACCGGCGACGAGAGGGCGAACCGCAACGGTCGGCGTATCGACCTCCGGGTGCGCGTTGATGCCGTTCAGGACGCGTATTTCGACGGTTCCCGCGGCGAGCTGAGCGACGTTGGCGTTCGATTGGATCTGCGTGAAGCGAAGCTGCGCGTTCGAACCGGCGCGCAGCATGCTGCCGTAGCCGAACTGCACTTCGGTGCGTGCGCCGCTGCCGGTCGTGAGATAATCGCCGACCATAAGCGGAGCGTTGATCGTCGCGGCGACGGTATCGCCGGAGATCGCTCGCTGTATGGATACGTTTCCCTTTATGACGCTGATGCGTGCCGTTCCCGGCGGTGCGGACGCCAGCGCGGCCGCGCGCGTACCGAACATGGAAACGGCTACGAGTGCCGCCAGGACGAGGGCCGATCGTGCCGCATTGGCCGGTTTCCGCATGTTCTGCTACCTCACCAGAGCCCGGAGCTTTGACTGTATAACGAAAGTCACTAGCCCGGCCGTTCCCCCCTTTGACCAATCTGGGGGTCCCCCTCCAGGCGCGCGCAGGGCCCGCGACGGGGCGTCCCGAGCCGGCGTCGAAACACGAGCGAGCCCCGCTTGCTATGCCGGACGAGGTGAGATAGAGCGGAAACCATGGAGCGAGAGAGATGCAACGGTGATATCGACCGTATTAGAAAACGCTGAGATTATCGACGGTAGCGGCGGTAAATCGTACGTTGCCGACATCGGCATCGTAGGAGATCGGATCGCACTGATCGGCGATCTTCGGGAGCGTGCCTGCGCCGGCCGTATCGACTGTACCGGGCAGACCGTGACGCCCGGGTTCATCGACGTGCATTCGCACAGCGACGAGTTATGGTTGGCGCTGCCGGGCTGCGACGGAAAGATCGTGCAGGGCGTTACGACGGAGATCGGCGGCAACTGCGGAATGTCGGCGGCACCGCTGCGCGGACCGGGACTCGAGCGCGTCCGGCGCTCGGCCGAACACGTGGGTCTGCCCGTCGAGTGGCGCGATTTCGACGAATTTTTCGCGCTCGTAGAACGCAACGGGATCGCGCTCAACGTCGCGTCCCTGGTAGGGTTGGGTACGGCGCGGCAAGCCGTGACGGGCGATTCGGAGAAGCGTTTGGACCGGGTGGAGCTCGAAGCGCAGAGCGTGCTCGTTCGCGAAGCTTGCGAACAGGGAGCGATCGGCGCGAGTAGCGGTCTTGCGTATCCGCCATCGAGCTATGCCGATATCGACGAACTCGTAGCGATGGCGGCTGCGGCGCGGGAAGGCGGAGCCGCGCGCTACGCCTCGCATATTCGGAACGAATCCGAGCACCTGCTGGATGCGACCGCCGAGGCGCTCGAAGTGGGGCGCCGGGCGGGCGTGCTCGTGCAGTGTTCGCATCACAAGGCCGCGGGGAAGCGTAACTGGGGCGGGGTGCACGCTTCCCTCGCCGCGATCTCGCAGGCGCGTGCCGCGGGCCTGGAGGCCTACGCCGACGTCTATCCGTACGTCGCGAGCTGGACGGAACTCGCCACGATCCTTCCGCCGGAGTCGCGCTACGGCGGCATCGAGGCGACCTTGCAGCGTCTTCGCGAGCCCACGGACGCGGCGGTGGTGGCTGCGTACCTGGAGGCGACGCGCGGTGACGAGTGGCACGACATTCTCGTTACGGACGTGGCCTCCGAGCGAAACTTAGCGCTTGCCGGGATGCGCCTCGACGAGATCGCTGCGATGTGGGGCGTCGAGCCCGCGCGTGCGGCGATTTCCTTGCTGCTCGACGAACGCCTCGAGGTCGGCGCCGCGTATTTCCGCATGTGCGAAGACGACGTGGCGGCGGTCCTTTCGGCAGAGTTTTGCTGCGTGGGCAGCGATGCATCCGTTCGCGCGCTCTCGGGGCCGACGGCGCGTGGCGTTCCGCATCCGCGCACCTTCGGAACGTTTCCGCGCGTGCTCGCGCGCTTCGTGCGCGAGCGCAAGACGCTGCCTTGGGCCGAAGCGATCCGACGTATGACCTCGCTGCCGGCGTCGATATTCGGTTTGGATGGCCGTGGCAGCATCGGCGTCGGGAAATTTGCGGATCTCGTGGTCTTCGATGCCGAGAAGATTGGCGACGCGGCGACCTACGAACGGCCGTATGCGTTCCCGACCGGGATCGCGCACGTCTATGTGAACGGCGAACCCGTGCTGCGCGAGGGCGCGCTTACGAGCAAGCGCCCGGGCCGCGTCCTGCGCAATCGCGCCCACTGACGGCAGTTCCACGGTGTGCGGGCGTTTCACGCTTACTCGGCCGGAGGCGCTTCGTCGCGTGTTTCCGCGGTTCACGTTCGAGGAGTTCAGCGAGTACCGCCTCCCCCGGTTCAACGTAGCGCCCGCGCAGGCCGTGATCGGCGTGCGCAACGACGGCCGGGATAGGGTGGAGGCGATGCACTGGGGCATCGACCGCCGGATCAACGCGCGTGCGGAGACCGTTGCCGTCCGGCGAACGCCGCGGCGCTGCGTCGTGTTCGCCGATGGATTCTTCGAATGGAAGGCGCGGCGGCCGATCTATTTCACGATGCGGGATGCCTCGCCGTTCGCATTCGCGGGAGTGTGGCAGCCCGGGCGCGACGGACCGGCGTCGTGCGCGATCGTCACCTGTCCGCCGAACGAGTTGGTCGCGCCGGTTCACGACCGGATGCCGGTTGTGCTGCCAGGCAGCGCGATCGAGCTGTGGCTCTCCCAAGAGGAGCTGGGAGCCGAGCCGATGCGTGCGATGCTGCGGGCCTACGATGCCGGAGCCATGAGCGCGCGGCCCGTATCGATGCGGGTGAATAACGCGCGATACGACGCCGCCGACGTTCTTTCGAATGGAGGTGCTACTTCGTAGCGTTTTCCGGGTACAAGGGAATGAGGTTTACGAAGATGACAGCGAAATACGTGCGCGCACTCGCGCT
>JAJXWN010000201.1 GCA_021781595.1 bacterium
CGCGTTCAGCGGCAATTACAACGGCAACGTGGACATCTACGTCGTCCCCTCAACCGGCGGCGCGCCCCGCCGGCTCACCTACCATCCCGGTGCGGATATCGCTGTGGGCTGGACGCGCGATGGAAAAGACGTCCTCTTCCGCTCGGGTCGCGCGAGCTACGCCGACGAGAACATGCTCTACACCGTGCCCGTCGCCGGCGGCTTCCCAAAACCGCTGCCGCTCGCGATGGCGGAGTTCGGCTCGTTCTCGCCCGACGGCACGCACTTGGCGTACGTGCCGACGGCCGAATGGGAGCCGCAGTGGCAAGGCTACCGCGGCGGGCAAACCACACCCATCTGGATCGCGAATCTCGCCAACTCGAGCGTCGTCAAGATTCCGCGCCCCAACTCCAACGACCGCAATCCCATGTGGGTCGGCAACACCGTCTACTTCTTGTCGGACCGCGCGGGCCCGGCCACGCTCTACGCCTACGATACGCGGACGCGCCGCGTACGGCAACTCGTTGCCAACCACGGCTTCGACATGCTCTCCGCGAATGCCGGGCCCGGCGGGATCGTCTACGCTCAACTGGGATCGATGCATATCTACGACTTCGCGACGCACGCGGTACGCGCGGTTCCCGTCACGATCGCAGCCGATATGCCGCAACTGCGGCCGCACTGGATGAAGGTTGGCGACCAGATCCGGAATGCGAACATCTCGCCGAGCGGCGTGCGCGCCGTCTTCGAAGCGCACGGCGATATCTTCACCGTTCCCGCACGGCACGGCGACGTCCGCGACATCACCGATACGCCTGCCATCGCCGACCGCGACCCGGCCTGGTCGCCGAACGGGCGCTGGATCGCGTACTTCTCCGATCGCTCCGGAGAATACGCTCTGCACGTAAAGGACCAAGAGGGCCTGCGCCCCGCGCGCGTCATCCCCTTGCCGTCCCCGTCGTTCTTCTACACCCCAACCTGGTCGCCGGACAGCAAGAAGATCGCCTACACCGACAAGCATATGAACTTGTGGTACGTGGATCTGGCGCACCCGAAGCCGGTACTCGTCGACACCGCACCCTACGAATCGTTCGGCGTCTCGACCTTCAACGCGCAGTGGTCGCCGGATAGCCGCTGGATCGCCTACAACAAACAGCTCCCGAACTTTCTGAACGCGATCTTCGCCTACTCGATCGCCGATCGCCGCTCCACGCAGATCACCGATGGCATGAGCGACAGCCGCGACCCGGCCTTCGACAAGAGCGGCAAGTATCTCTATTTCTTGGCGAGCACGAATACGGGGCTCACGGCAAACGGGCTGGACATGACGAGCGACCAGCACCCGACCTCGAGCTATCTTTACATGGTGGTCCTGCGCAACGACACGGTTTCGCCGCTCAAACCGCGCGTCGCCAACGAGCCGGTGCCCGCCAAGCCCGGCGGAAAGGCGCACGCGAGTGCCGAGTCCACCGCCGTGCGCATCGATTTCGCCGGCCTCTCGCAGCGCATCATCGCGTTGCCGGTACCTTCAGCCAACTACGTGCAGCTCGCGGCAGGTAAAGCCGGGGAGGTCTACCTCGTTCGTGCTCCGCTGACGAGCGTCACGCCAAATGCACCGCCGATGTCGCTTCTCAAGTTCGACCTGCACTCGCGCAAGACGATCGAACTCGCAGACGGCATCTCGGCCTTTGCCCTCTCTTTCAACGGCCAGAAGATGCTCCTGCGGGAAGGGTCGCATTGGTCGATCACCGGCACGGCTACGCCGGCCAAAGCCGGCCAAGGAACGATCGCGACCGACGCGATGGAGCTCTATTCGGTGCCACGAGAAGAGTGGGCGCAGATGTACCGTGAGACGTGGCGCATCGAACGCGATTTCTTCTACGACAAACATTATGGCGGCCTCAACCTCGCGCAAGCCGAGCGCCGCTTTGCCGAGTTTCTTCCGGGTTTGGGATCGCGTGACGATCTCACGTTCCTCACGCACCAAATGCTCAGCTATCTCTCGACCGGTCACATGTGGGTCGGTGGAGGGACGCAGCCGCGGATGCGGCAGGTGAACGTGGGCCTTTTGGGCGCGGATTATACCATAGCGCACGATCGCTACCGGTTCGCGAAAATCTATAGCGGTGAAAATTGGAACCCGCAACTGCAGGCGCCCCTCACGCAGCCGGGTGCGACGGTGCGCGCGGGCGAGTATCTGCTCGCCGTCAACGGCCGCCCACTCTACGCAACGCAAAAAATCTACGAGGCCTTCGAAGAGACGGCCGGCAAGCAGACGACGATCGAGGTCGGGCCGAATCCCGGCGGCACCGGCGCGAGAGAGATAACGGTGCTGCCCGTCGCCAGCGAGCACGCGCTGCGCAACTACGCCTGGATCGAGCACAACCGGCGTGAAGTCGATCGCCTGAGCGGCGGAAAACTCGGCTACGTCTATCTGCCGGACACCGGGTACGGCGGCTTTACGAACTTCAACCGCTACTTCTTCGCGCAGGTGAACAAGCAAGGGCTCATCCTCGACGAGCGCTTCAATCACGGCGGGCAGATCGCGGACTACATCATCGACCTATTGAAGCGCAAACCGATGAGCATGCTGGTGCCGCGCGACGGCAAGATCACGCTCGATCCACCGCTAGCCGTCTACGGTCCGAAGGTCATGATCATCAATCAGTACGCCGGCTCAGGTGGCGATGCGATGCCGTGGTACTTCCGCAAGGCGCATATCGGGCCGCTGGTCGGCGTGCGCACGTGGGGCGGACTCGTCGGCATCGGGGGTTATCCGAGGCTCATGGACGGCGGAAGCGTCATGGCGCCGCGCATCGCGATCGGCGGCCTGCACGGGCATTGGGTCGTCGAAGGGCACGGCATCGCGCCCGACATCAAAGTCTGGCAGAACCCGCAGCTGATGCGCGAAGGGCACGACCCGCAGCTCGAAGCGGCCGTGCAGACCGCGATGCGGATGCTGCACGAGCACCCGCTGCCGCGGTACGTGCCGCCGCCCTATCCCAACCATCACGAACATATCCCGCACTGAGAGCTTACGGCCTCTCTCCGAGCGGAGGAAACACGCCGGCAAAGAGTATATGTTAGCGTTCCTATCATGAGCGATCCCCCGACGACCCGCGACATCCTCGACCTCCTGCTCGATTTCCGCGATGCGGTCGGCTTCCGTTTCGACGCGGTGGACCGGCGCTTCGATGCAGTCGACCGGCGCCTCGATGCAGTCGACCGGCGCCTCGATGCAGTCGACCGGCGCCTCGATGCAGTCGACCGGCGCCTCGATGGGATCGGGGAGCGGCTCGATAACCACGAACTTCGCCTGGACTCGATCGATCGTCGTTTGGGGCGCCTCGAAACGCGCATCGAAACCGTCGAACGGCACTAGCCGCTCGCCCTCCTCGTCGCAGAAGCCTTTCACAGCACGCAACTGTGGGAGGCTTTTTCATGGAATCAGTTCGTCAACCGGCGATGCGAACGGTCGAGTTCGGCATCTATCGCGACGGCGACAACAACCTGGACGCATCACAAGGGGCTACGCTCGCACAGGCACTCCGCGCCAGCGCGAAGGATTCGCGCATCGAATACACGGTGCAGGATACCACCGCACTTCGCCGGTCGCGCAGCGACCTCGTGGAGGGGAGGCTCCGCACCGACTCGTTCACGATTGCAGACGGGAACCTCGGGCACGCGCAGGCCGGGAAGCCACATAACATGGCCGATCCGAAGAACCTCGCCCGCTTCGTCGCGCAGGTGCTCGACAACGCGCAAGCGTCCGGCGCGAAGCAGACGTGGATCGAGCTGACCGACCACGGGGCCGGCGACGGCGGCGGCCTCGAAGCGGACTCGACCAGAGGGATCATGCGCATGCCCGACATGGCTGCGGCGATTGCCGAAGGCGTGAAGATCCACTCACAAGAGCATCCCGAGGATGCCGGGCGCGGCGTCGACGGCGTCGTTGCAAACCAATGCTTGATGTCCAGCTTGGGCTTCGCCGACGCACTCTCGCACGCCGGTGTGAGATATCTTGCCGCCTCTCCGGAGACGATGGTCTCTCCCGGCGTCCCGAGCAACGTCGCCGACGCGATCGCAAAAAACCCGAACGATCCGCGAGCGATGGGCAAGGCGCTCGTTCACGACGTTA
>JAJXWN010000202.1 GCA_021781595.1 bacterium
GCTCGGCGGCACGCAGTCGCTGCACACCAACTCTATGGACGAGGTGCTGGCGCTGCCGACCGAACGGTCGGTGGAGATCGCGCTGCGGACGCAGCAGGTACTCGCGTACGAGACCAATGTGACCAACGTCGTCGATCCACTCGGAGGCTCGTATTTCGTCGAGGCGCTCACCGGCGAGATGGAGCGGCAAGCCGAAGAGTATTTCGCGCAAATCGAGGAATACGGTGGCGTGATCGAAGCGATAGAAGCCGGATTCTTCCAACGCGAGATAGCCGATGCGAGCTACCGGTACCAGCGCTCTTTAGAACCGAAGGATCGCACTATCGTCGGCGTCAACGCTTTCGAGAGGCCCGAGGATCGCGGCGAGATCGAACTGCTCAAGATCGGCGAAGAGATCGAGCGCGGGCAGGCGCAGTCGGTAGCCGAGTTGCGAAACCGGCGCGATGCCGGCGCCGTCGGCCGTACGCTAGAACGGCTGCAGCGCGCTTGTAAAGACCCGGCCGACAACGTTATGCCGCACCTGATCGCAAGCGTCAACGCGTACGCGACCGAAGGTGAGATCGTCCAGGCGATGGTCGAGGTCTACGGGCGTTACACCGAGCGCGCGGCTTTCTAGGAGTATCATGGTAATAAAGAGTGCGATTCCGCGCGAGCGGGCGCGGCAGACGCTTGAAGAGGTAACCCGCAAGCTCGAAGAGGCGCTCAGGCTGAGCCGCCAACTCGAATCCATCGGTTTCCCGCCCGCTCCGGTTGCCGGCCGCGCCGCAGCCGGCTCGAAGGAGCGGCATGATTAGACCGCTTCGCGTCATCGTCGCGAAAGCCGGGCTGGACGGCCACGATCGCGGTGCCAAAGTCATCGCTCGCGCGCTGCGCGACGCGGGCATGGAGGTGATCTACACCGGGTTGTTTCAAACGCCTGAGCAGATCGTCCAGACCGCCATTCAAGAGGATGCTGACGGCATCGGGTTATCGATACTCTCCGGCGCGCACATGACGCTCTTTCCGCTCGTGGTCGAACAACTGAGAGCGCAAGGCGCCGAAGATATCGTCTTTTTCGGTGGCGGCACCATTCCGCCGGAGGATGCCGAGGAACTCAAGCGCCGGGGCGTGCGTGAGATTTTCACGCCCGGCGCGCCGCTCTCGCAGATCGTGGAGTTCGTGCAGCGCGAGTGTGGAGAGCGCCGGCAGCTCGTCGGCTAAAGGGTGGGTCACGGGTGTGGCGCTCCGGCGCACGAACACGTGCTTCTTTTCATCCTGAGTTTGTCGAAGGATTGTCGGAGGTTGGGCCAAAGCACGTGTATCTCTTTGTAATCGAGGGTTTGTGAACGTTCGAACGCGCGTTGCTCCGTCGCCCACTGGGGACCCGCATGTCGGAACCGCCTACGTCGCGCTCGTGAACTATTGCTTCGCGAAGAAGCACGGCGGGCAGTTCGTCCTGCGCATCGAGGATACCGACCGGCAGCGCAGCACGCCCGAATCGGAACGGGCGATTCTCGATTCCTTGCACTGGTTGGGGCTGGCGTGGGACGAAGGGCCGGATGTGGGCGGACCGCACGGGCCGTACCGGCAGAGCGAGCGCTCGGATATCTACCGCGAGTACGTGCGGGTGCTGCTCGAAACCGGGCATGCCTTCAAGTGCTTTTGCACGCCGCAGCGGCTCGAAGCGATGCGCGAGGCTCAGCGCGCCGCCAAACAGCCGCCCCGCTACGACGGTTCGTGTTTGCGTTTGACAAACGCCGAGATCGAGCGCGCCGAGGCGGCTAACGAGCCCTATGTGGTCCGCATGAAGGTGCCGGAGGGCGGCGTCTGCGTCGTCGACGATCTTCGGCGCGGCACGATCGAGATCGAGTGGAACACGGTCGACATGCAGGTGCTGATGAAATCCGACGGCATGCCGACCTATCATCTTGCGAACGTGGTCGACGATCACCTGATGGAGATAACACACGTCATTCGGGGCGAAGAGTGGGTGAGCTCGGCCCCCAAGCACATGCTCCTCTACCGGTACTTCGGGTGGGAGCCGCCGAAGTTGATGCACCTGCCGCTGCTTCGCAACCCCGATAAAAGTAAGCTCAGCAAACGGAAGAATCCGACCAGCATCCTGTTCTACCGGGCGATGGGGTACCTGCCGGAAGCGTTGCTGAACTTTTTGGGATTACTCGTTTCGTCGTCGCCCGAGGGTGAGGAGGTCGTGGATCTCGGCACGCTCGTGCAGCGCTTCGATATCGAGCACATCTCTCTCGGCGGGCCGGTATTCGACGTGCAGAAATTGGATTGGCTCAACGGCCGCTATCTGCGCGAGCAGCTCGATACCGCCGGCTTCTTGCAGCGCGTTCTCGCCTGGGGTTTCGAGCCGTCGCGCGTCGAGCGCATAGCATCGCTCGCGCGGCCGCGCGTCGAGCGCCTGAGCGATCTCGGGCCGCTGCTGGCCTTCCTCTTCGCCGGGCGCTTGCCGGTGACGGCCGAACAGCTGCGCGACGGCAAGCTCGACGGCGAACAGTTGCGCCGGTCTTTTGCGCTTGCGATGTGGCGCTTCGACGCTGTGCGCGACTGGCGAGTCGCCGAGATCGAGCGCGTGCTCAAGAGCGTCGCCGAGCTGCTGGGGCAAAAGCTGCGCGACGTCACGCGACCGTTCTACGTGGCCATGACCGGAAGCCCGACGTCGATCCCGCTCTACGATGCGATGGAACTGCTCGGGCGCGATATCGTGCGCGAGCGTCTGCGGTTTGCCCTCGATCTGCTCGGCAGGCCTAATGCCGTAGAAGAGAAGGCCTGGAAGGCCTTGCAGGCGGCGTCCGCATCGCCGCCGGAGATAGCGTAATGAGCGTTCGAGCGATCGTACTGGCGGCGGGCAAGGGAACGCGCATGAAGAGCGCGCGGCCGAAGATCCTGCACGAACTCTGCGGCCGGCCGCTGCTCTGGTACGTTGTTCGCTCCCTGCGTGCGGCCGGCATCGGCGAGATCCTCGTCGTCGCGAGTCCGGATCTCGACGGCATGCTCGGCGAATTCGGGGTGCGAAGCGTAGTGCAGCCCGAGCCGCTGGGAACCGGGCATGCCGTCGCAGTCGCCCTGCGAACGCTCGACGAGCGGCCCGGCGGCCGCGTCGTCGTGGCTTACGGCGATATGCCGCTCGTCCGCGACGAGATTTTCCGTTCGGCGATCGCCTCGCTGCAAGAAGAAGGCGGCTCCGCGCTCGCAGTCGTGACCGCACGAATGCCCTTTGCCTCTAACTTCGGGCGCGTCATCCGCGGCGCCGGCGGCGTAGAGCGCATCGTAGAAGCTCGCGATGCGACGCCCGAAGAGCTCGCGATAGACGAGCTCAACGCCGGCATCTATGCTTTCGACGAGAGCGCGTTGCGCGAAGCGGTATCGAGTTTGCGTCCGAACAACGCTCAGGGCGAGTACTATCTGACCGATGCGATCGAGCACGTCGTCCGTAGCGGGCGCCGCGTCGTCCCCGTCGAGGCGGGGGATTACCGGCACGTGTTGGGCATCAACGATCGCGTGGAACTCGCCCGTGCCCGGGCCGAGATGAACGAGCGCATCTGCGCGCGGCATATGCGTGACGGCGTCACGATAGTCGACCCGAATACGACCTATCTCGAGCCGGAACTCTCGATCGGCCGCGATACGGTGATCTACCCTAACACGACCATCGGGCGCCTCTCCGAGATCGGCGAGCGCTGCACGATCGGTCCGAACGCACGGCTCTCGAACGCAAGACTCGGCGACGGCGTGACGGTGCGCGAGAGCGTCGTATCCGACGCGAAGATCGGCGACGGCGCCATCGTCGGTCCGTTCGCGCACGTTCGCGGCGATACGGCGCTAGGCGCCGGGGTCCGCATCGGAAACTTCGTAGAAGTGAAGAGTTCGCAATTGGAACGGGACGTCAAAGTCGCGCACCTTTCGTACCTCGGCGACGCCTGCGTCGGCGAGCGCGCCAACATCGGCGCCGGGACCATTACGTGCAACTATGACGGGCGGGTGAAAAACCGCACGACCATCGGCAAGGACGCGTTCATCGGATCGAATAGTTCGCTCGTCGCGCCCGTGACGATCGGCGAGGGAGCCCTCACCGGCGCGTCG
>JAJXWN010000203.1 GCA_021781595.1 bacterium
TATGCGCTCGACCGGGTCGCGGGCGGTCGTCGAGGTCGTGCCGACCGTCGCGACGACGCACATCGCCTTGCGTCCCGCTGCCGCGTCGGCCGCGAGCACTCGGTCGAGCGCCTCCGGATCCATCGCGAATTCGCTATCGCACGGCACGCGAACGACGTTGTCGCGCCCGACCCCGAGAGCGATCGCACCCTTTTCGATATGCGAGTGCGTGTGTTCGGTGACGTAGACGCGCAGCGCCGGCAGATCGCGGCCAGCCATGCCTGCCTCTCGGATACCGAGGTCGAGCGATTCGCGGGCCGCAGCCAAAGCCGTGAAGCCTCCGATAGAAGCCGTATCGTAGATGATGCCGGTAAAGCGGTCCGGCAAACCGAGCAGCCGGCCGAGCCAGCGCATTACGACCTCCTCGAGTTCCGTCGCCGCCGGGGAGGTGCGCCAAAGCATCGCCTTCACATCCAGCGCGGCAGCCAAAGCCTCGGCGGCGATACCGGCCGGCGTGGCGCTCGTGGCGAAATACGCGAAGAAGCGCGGATGGTTCCAATGCGTGATACCCGGTATGACGATCCGCTCGAAATCGGCCACGATCGCCTCGAACGGCTCCGGTCTTTCGGGGGCGCGCTCCGGCAGCAGCGCGGCCACCTCGCCCGGCCGCATCTTCGAGAGCACCGGATACTCCCGCACGTTCGACAAATATCGCTCTATCCAGCGGGCAGCAATCGTGCACTCGTTATCGAACGTATCCATGCAGGGTTTCTTATTTTCGCATCCTTTCAGGGGGTCCCGCCGTAACGATGAAGTACCGAACGTATCCGAACACCGACCTGACGGTCAGCGAGATCGGCTTTGGGCTCTGGACGACCGCCACCGATTGGTGGGGCGGGATCTCCGACTCGCAAGCGGTCGCTATGCTGCGGGAGGCGCGGGATCTGGGCATCACCCTCTTCGACGCGGCCGACGTCTACGGCAACGGACGCAGCGAAGAGCAGCTCGCCGCCGCGTTCAAGCACTGCCGCGACGAGGTCGTCTATGCAACGAAGTTCGGTTACGATTTTTACAACAACGGCAGCACCAGACGTGGAGAACGCGAGCTGCCGCAGGATTTTTCGCCTGAGTTCGTGCGCTTTGCATTGGAAGAATCGCTACGCCGCCTACAGACCGATCGCATCGACATCTACCAGGTCCATAACGCGCGCCTCGAGCACATCCTCGACGACCGGCTCTTCGACGTGCTCGAAGCACTCAAACGAGAAGGCAAGATCCGCATGTACGGGGTCGCGCTCGGACCGGCGATCGGCTGGCTCTACGAAGGCGTCGACGCGGTCAGGCTGCGCAACGTCTCCAGCCTGCAGATCATTTGGAACCTCCTCGAGCAGTTCCCCGGGAACCGCCAGATCGCAGCGGCACGCGAAGCCGGAGCCGATACCGGTTACATGATTCGCGTTCCGCATTCCAGCGGCATGCTCGAAGGACACTACACCGCCGAGACGGTCTTCCCCGAGGGCGACCATCGCCGCCACCGGCCTAAGCACTGGCTGCTCAACGGCGTGCGCAAAGTCGAAGCGTTGCGTTTTCTCGAACGTCCCGGCCGCACACTCGGGCAAGCCGCCGGGCAGTGGCTGCTCGCCGAACCGCGCGTCATGACGGTGCTGCCGAACATCTACAACCGCGAACAACTGCGGGAGTTCGCGAAAACGCCCGAGACGCCGGCGCTCACGCAAGACGAACTCGACCGCGTCGCCAAGCTCTGCGCGGCCAACTTCGGCATCGACGACGAGCCGCCGGGAGCGTTCAAGGGCACGATGGCGCGCGACGAAGCGGCCGTATGATGGAAGCCATCTACTCGAGCGGCGCACCCGCGCCGATCGGACCGTACAGCCAGGCGATCCGCAGCGGCGGCGATCTCTATTGCAGCGGGCAGATAGCGCTCGATCCCCAGACGGGCGATCTCATCGCCGGCGGCGTCTCCGAGCAGACCGATCGCGCGTTGCGCAATCTCGCTGCGGTACTCGAAGCTGCCGGCATGGATCTCGGCAACGTCGTCAAGACGACGATCTTTCTGGCCGACATGAACGATTTCGCTGCCGCCAATGCCGTCTACGCGCGTTACTTCGAACGCACGAAGCCCGCGCGCTCGACCGTTGCGGTGGCGGCGCTTCCAAAAGGCGCTCGCGTCGAGATCGAGGCGCTAGCGCGCGCCTAAGAGGCTGTCGGAGTTGAGCCGCTACGGCTTCTTGGCCGGCAGCGGCTGCATGCGCGCGAGCCGAGCTTGAGCGATGCGCCGAACGTCCGGGTCCGCAGAGCTGGTTGCCGCCTTGAATTCCGAGAGCGCGAGCGCCACTTTGCCTTGGTCCGCGTACGCCTGCCCCAGCAGGAAGTGAAGGCGCCCATCGTCGGGGGCGACTGCGAGTCCCTTGAGTAGCGCCGATTCGGCGAGCGCATAGAGTTTGTGTTGCTGGTACTCCCAGCCAAGATCGATGTAGGCATCGACCGAGTACGGGTAGACGGTCAGCGCCTCGACGTAGTATCTTATCGCGCGCCTCCAGTCGCCGCGCGAATCGGCGAGATAACCAAAATTCACTAGCGCCTCGGGACGTTCCGGGCGCAGATCGTGCGCTGCGACCAGCGCCGCTTCAGCTTTGTCGAGCCGGTTCTCCTCGAGATACGCGGCGCCGAGATTGACGATGCACGAGTACCCGCGCGGTGCTTGCGCACGGCAACGCTTGAAGTAGCCGACAGCCTTGGCATACTCCATCTCATCCAGATACGAGAGCCCGAGCCCATTGAGCGCCAGCAGCGAGTTGGGCGCGTTATCCATCGCCCGCTTGAAATACACAATCGCCAGATCCGGGCGGTACAGCGCGCGGTAGACCTGCGCGAGTTGGATCTGCGCGTTCGGATCGGCCGGATCCGCCGCGGCCTCACGCTTGGCTTCGAACACGTATTCCGCAAGGTCGCCTTTGCGCTCGTGCAAGTGCACGAGATCGGGGACCGAATCGGTTCCCGGAAGGCTGAGGTCGAATTCGCGGATCGCGGCGTCGATGCGGTTCTCGGTCGCGTAAACCGAACCCAAACGGTTGTGCGTCTCGCGATCGTTCGGGTGGCGTGCGAGGATCGCTTTGTAGGCCGCCTCGGCGTGCGGGAAATCTCCTTGGCGATAATAGAGATCGCCCAGCAGGCGAGCAGGACCCGACTGGTCTGGATGTGCGGCGACGTAAAGCGCGAGCAGTCGGATTGCTTTCCCCAGGTTACCCTCTGCGACGAATCCGCGCGCTTGCAGCATTGCGGCACTCGGCTCCGACGGCATATGGACTACGATCGGCGGGTTCACCTCGCCCCGAGCGGCCGGAGCCGCGAACGGCAGAACGGCCGCCGCCAGCGCCGCCAAGATTGCCAATCGAAGAGACTTACGCATCGGTCGCCTCCTCCGCTTCTCCCGGAGAACTCCGCTACCTCGAGGATTCTACACCAAAGCGCAGATGCCCACGCGGAGCCGGTGGCCGCCGCATGGAACTCCCCCGACTATGCCGCAGGCAGAGTTGCTCGGGTTGGGTGGCGCCTTTATCGCGGGCGTCGTATTCGTGGTGGTCGCCGCGTGGCCGCGCCGCCCCCCGGTAGACGGCGCCCCATCCGATCTCGGCGCACCGCCCGAAGATATTTACTGGCCGCTGCTGCTGGGAACGGGCGAGCGGAGCTTCGATCCGAGCATGCGCCTGCGCATCATTATCGAACTCGGCAGGCGCGGCGAAGAGTGGTGCGTCCCGGTGCTGCTCTGCGCGCGAGAACAGGAGCGTGACCCGGCTCTGCTCGCCGCCATCGACCGCGCGCTAGGACCGGTCGGCCGGCCGGTCTTCGCGCCGCCGCCTGCGCGGTGAACGCGCCGGTGGCGATCGTGTACTACCTCGCAGCGGCGAGTGCGGGCGCGTACGCCGCTGGAGCGCTCCTGGTCGTCGCGGGACGCTGGCGGATCTCGCTCCGGGCGCCGCAGCTCGTGCTTCCGGCCATCGCCTTCTTCCTGCTCGACCGCTACGTAAGCGAGGGCCGAGCCGTCACCTCGATCCTCGCTGCAGCTTTGCTC
>JAJXWN010000204.1 GCA_021781595.1 bacterium
CTTGCCGCCCAGACGCAGGTGCCGGTATCTGCCGAACGACGCGAGCAGGTGCAGCGGCGCCGGCAGCGGCGCCGCACGCAGACGACTGGCGACGCCGTCGCGCGAAAGCAGCAGCGCGTCGAAGCGCCGCTGCAGGTGGAGGCGATCCGCCATGCCAACGCGCTCCGCGAAGCGCACGAACTCGGTGCAGCACCCGAGAAAGACGTGTTGCCCGTTGTCGACCTCGCGGCCGCCGATCTCGAACGAAGTCGCACGCCCACCGAGCAGCCGGCTGCGTTCGAAGACCTCCACGCGACAGCCATGGTCCTTCAATTCTAGCGCGGCCGAGAAGCCGGCGAGGCCCGCGCCGACGACGGCTACACGGCGCGCATCCATGCTTCGACCAGCACGCGCAACTTCTCCGTGCGCGAGAGCGCCGCGCGCGCGCGCAGCGGCAGCCCGGGGTCGCGCTCGATCTTTCCGAGGATGCGTTCGTAGATACCGGCCATCGTCTGGACGCAGGTTGCCGGCCGGCGCGGAATGTACTTCAGGACGCGGTACCCCGATTCGAAGTACGTGCGCGCCCGTGCCGCTTCGAACGCGACCAGCGCGTTCCAACCCTTACCGGGATCGCCGGCGAGAAGCGCCTCCTCGGAGACGCCGAAGCGCTCCAGATCCTCCTGCGGAAGATAGACGCGCCCAAGGCCGGCGTCTTCTCGAACGTCGCGCAAAATGTTGGTGAGCTGCAGAGCGATGCCCAGATCGTCCGCGCGCTCGAAGGCCGCCGGATCGCTCGATCCGAAGACGCGCACGCACATGCGCCCGACGACCGACGCGACGAGGTTGCAGTAATCACGTAACTCCGCCCAGTTGCGGTAGCGCGTGCGCGTAAGGTCCATCTCTACGCCGTCGACCAGCATCTGCAGCTCGCGCTCGGGAATCGCGTAACGCTCCGCCGCGTACCCGAGCACCTGCATCACCGGGTCGTCGTACTCGCCCCGCATGCAGCGCGAGATGCGCTCGCGATGAACCGCCAGACGCTCGGGCAGGTGTGGGCGGCTCGAATCGTCGGCGGCGTCGTCGACTTGACGCGCGAAATCGTAGAGCGAGTAGATCGCGACGCGCCGATCGTAGGGGAGCGAGATGAAGCCCCAGTAGAAGTTCTTGGCTTCGCGCCGGGCCATCTCCCGGCAGTAGCGCTCGGCCGCGGAGCGTTCGGGCATCTCAACGGTTTTCAGCATGTCGCATCTCCCCGGCTCGACGGGCGGGCGGCAAGAGGGCGCGCGTCACGAGTGCCAACTTCGTCGCGCGCGAAAGATGCGGGCGTTCGCGGTCGGTGCGAAAGCCGATCTCCTCGATCGCGTCGCAGATCGCGAGGCCCCCCAAGCGGTAGAGTGCGAGCTGCGCGCGCAGCGGCGCGCGAACCGTCGCCTCGAGCTCGTAGCCCGAAGCGAGCAGCTGGCGCGCGCGCCCGACGAGCGAGCGCACCGCGCCGGCGACGCCGCGCTCCGAGATCTCCGACTCCGGAAGGTAGCTTCGGCCTATCTCGGCATCGCGTTTGACGTCCTGCGCGTGATTGGCCAGCTGCAATCCGATGCAGACGTCGTCGGAGAGGCGTATCGCCGCGAGGTCATCGATTCCGAAGACGCAGAGCACCATCCGTCCTACGGGCGCTGCGGAGAGCCGGCAATAGGCTTCCAGATCGGGCCAAGCGGCGTACGAAGACACGTGCTGGTCCATAACGTTCGCGGCGATGAGGTCCAGAAACGGTTGCGCGGGCAGCGCGTGGTGCTCGATCGTCTCCGACAAGGCAACCAGCACCGGATGGACCGGCGCAGTGCCGTCGAAAACGGCCACGGTTTCGTCGCGCCAACGCTGCAACCGAGAGAGAGCCGCATCCTTCGACGGACTTTCGTCGCCAAGATCGTCAGTGGTCCGGCAGAACGCATAGATGCGTACCAGATCACGCCGTACCGAACGGCGAACGAATCGCGACGCCACGACGAAGTTCTCGTAATGGCGCCTCGCAAGCACCCGGCAATAAGCGTCCGCGGCTTCGAGGTCGATTGCGTTCACAACTTCCTACCGGCCGATCGGCGCGTCACCGGCATGGCGCAGGCGCGGCGTGTAGCGAAGTTCGCCAAGCGAGCGCACACCGAGAGCGAACATCGCAAGGCGCATCACCTCCACGTACTCGCGAGCAAGTTCGTTCGCTTCGTCCAGCCCGGCGTCGGCGGCGCGCAAGAAAGGCCCCGCGATACCGGCGAGATCGGCTCCCAGCGCGATCGCCTTCACGGCATCGAGGCCGCTCCGAATCCCACCGCTCGCGAAGAGCATCTTGTCAGGCGCGACGGCACGCGCGGCGCGCACGCACTCGGCGGTCGAGATGCCCCAGCCTGCGAACGAGGCCGCGACGCGCCCGCGCCACGGTTCGAGGCTGCGATAACGCTCCACCTCGCTCCACGACGTGCCGCCCGCACCGGCGATATCGACGGCCGCTACCCCCGCATCGAATAACGCACGCACCGCGTCCGGCCCTATGCCCCATCCGACTTCCTTTACGACGACCGGAACCTCTAGCTCCCGGCAGAGAGCGGCGATACGCGAGAGCACCCCGCCGAAGCACGTATCTCCGCCGGGCTGCAGCGCTTCCTGCAGGGCGTTGAGGTGCAGCACGAGCGCGTCGGCGGAGAGCATCTCGACCAGACGACGGCAATCGTCGACGCCGTAACCCTTGTTCAGCTGCACGGCGCCGAGATTGGCGAAGAGCAAGATATCGGGGGCGTCCGAGCGCACGTCGAAGCTCGTGAGCAACTCGGGCCGTTCCAGAAGCGCACGCCCCGAGCCGAGGCCCATCGCTAAGCCGTGCTGCCGTGCGACGCGCGCAAGGCGACCGTTGATTCGGCGAGCTTTGCCGGTTCCACCGGTCATGCACGAGATGAGTAGCGGCGCGGAGAGCTTGCGGCCGAAGAGTTCTACTGAGGGATCGACGGCGGCGAGATCGATCTCGGGTAGCGCATTGTGGACGAAGCGGTACGCATCGAAACCCGCGTCGATTCCTTTCGCGGCAACGTCGCGTTCGATATTGATGAGAAGGTGTTCCGCTTTTCTCGACGACGTTCCGTTTTCTTTCGTCACGGCGTGATGCGCCATCTCCTTAAAATCTTCCAGATTCATCCGGTCGAGCGCACACCGTTCGACGGCGTCTATCGCTTTTGCGGCAAATCGTTCGGCGATCGCCCGCCGGACCACGTCGTTGCCGGCGATGGCGTGCATCTCTACTGCGACCCCCAAAAAACGACCGGCCCTCCGAAGGTTTCGTACGACCGCCGCCGTGGCCCCGGCCATGACGGCGCCGGCTTCGAGGCTCGCGCCAAGCAGCGCTCCGCTGCGGCCGAACGCATCGCGCAGGCAACCTCGTAGATCCCTATTCGCGCCGCATGCGCGCCGCGGGTCCGGCCGGCGAACCGAGATCGCTTCGAGCAGCGCGTACGAGATGATCCGGCCGACGGCCAATACGCGATCTGGATGTACGGGCGCGGCAGTGAGCGTCTCGTAGGCAAGCGCGCAGAGCGCATCGCCTCCGTTCAGACCTTGAGCGACGCCCCAGCGTGCGACGGTAGACTCCGGATCCTCTTCGATCCGCCGGCCGTCCTGCAGTTCTTCGTGGAGCAACGCGAAGCGGTGGAGCAGTTCCACCGCAGCCGCGACCGGTAAGGTCGCGCCGGGATCGCCGCCGCAGGCCGAGACCGACCAAAGCACCAGGCTGGACTGTACGTAGCCGTCCCCTTGCGCACTCTGCGAAAGACCAGCCCGACCGGTCCCCCCAAATTGATGGGCCACAATCGTTCCCGCGATCGACGTGAAGGGCAGCGGCATCGCGCGCAGGTATTCGCGTATCAGAATGCCTGCCGCGCGCAGCGGCCGCGAGTCGCCGGCTAGGAGGCCCATGCCCTTGGCTTCGCCGCGTGGCGCACCATCATCTTTCCGTTCACGAAAAGCCGTCCTCCACGCGATCCGGCCGTTCACATGGAAATCGAGCCCTCTCT
>JAJXWN010000205.1 GCA_021781595.1 bacterium
GCAGACGGCTGCCGGTAATCTGCCCGCTGCGCTCACGCCGTTCGTCGGCAGAGAGGCGGAAGTCGAGGAGTTAGGCCGTCGCCTCAAGCATACGCGCCTGCTCACGATCGCGGGCATCGGCGGCGTAGGGAAAACGCGACTCGCGCTGCACGTGGCGGAGAATGCCGCCTACCGTTTCGATAGCGGCATATGGTATGTCGACCTGACCGGCCGGGACGACGGCGCGGATATCGCGAGCATCCTTTCAGGTACGCTACGCAGTTCTGACGGCATCCCGGCATTGGATGAATCGCCGGCCTCGCGCCTGCGCAACGCTCGCGCGCTGCTCGTTTTCGACGCATGCGAACGCTTCGTGGAGCCGCTGCGCGCACTCGCTCGTGAGATACTCACGGCGTGCCGAGAGGTACGTATCCTCGCGATCGGGCGCACGCCGCTACATATGGAGGGAGAGACGATTTGGCGGGTCGATCCGCTCTCTCCCCGCGACGCGGAAGCGCTCTTCGTCGATCGCGCTCGCTGCGCAAGCAAGTCCTTCGCTCCGACACCGCAGAATGCGAAGATCGTCGCGCAGCTGTGCGCTCGGCTCGAGGGCATGCCTCTCGCCTTGGAACTCGCCGCGGTGCGTCTGGAATCGTGCTCCCTCGAGGAACTGCTGCGAGCGCACGCGGCGCGGAAACCGGAAGGACCGCTTGCGTCCGCGCTTGCCTGGAGTTATGAATCCTTGAGCGAATCTGCACGCGTTCTGTATCGCGGCATAGCGGTCTTCTCCGGCGGCTGGACGCTCGAAGCCGCACAAAACGTGTGTTTCGAAGAGCCAGCCTCGCCGTCGGAGACGCTCGAGCTGCTGGCAGAGCTCGGCGATACCTCACTCGTCTCGGCCGATCTGTCGTCGGAGCCGGCGCGCTACGGCTGCCTAGAGATCGTGCGCGAGCACGCCCGGCGGCTGAATGAGGGCGACCGCGAGGAGCGTTTGCGCAAACGCCACGCGCAGTACTATGCGGCGTTCGCGCTCGATCTGGAGAGCCAGCGCGAGTACCCGGCCTGGCGCGATGCGCTAGCGCGTTTTTCGATCGAACAATCAAATTTTGACGTCGCGCTGCGCTATCTGCTCGCGGAGCGGCACGACGTGCAGCGCGGCGTGCAAGTTGCTCTCGCCCTGTGGCGATTCTGGCGAGAAGCCGGCCTTTGGACCCTGGGCCGCAACTGGCTGATGCAGGCGCTCTCGCTGACTGCCGGCACGCCCATGCACCGCGCGCACGCGCTGCACCGGCTCGCCAGTTTGGCGCGAATCTCCGGCGATTATGAAGAAGCCCGCGCGCTCTACGAGCAAGCGCTGGAGCTAGCGCGCTCGCTGGAAGACCGTCACCTCTATGCCGATGCACTTTTTGCCGCAGCGTTCAGCGCGATGAAGCAAGGAGATCTCGTTCGAGCCCAAGATATCGCCAACGAAGCCCTTTCCGTGCAGTTGATCTTGGAGAACGACGCGGGCATCGCGCACGCTCGAAACACGCTCGGATCGATTGCGCTAAACCACGGCGACTCCGCCGGGGCACGAGGCGCGTTCGAACAGGCGCTGGCGTTCTTCGAAATCGCGGGCGACGAGCGCAACGCGGGCGTCGTCATCGGGAATCTCGGTCTATGCGCGATGTATGAGGGGAACCTTCCGGTCGCGATCGAGGCATTCAACGAAAGCGTTGAACGTAGCCGCAGTGCTGGGAACCGGCAATTCGTCGCGTACATGCTTCAGCAGCATGCGGACGCGCGGCTGCTGCTCGGTGAAAGTGTAACCGTCGCGCAAATACTCGGCGAGTCGCTCGCGATCGCACAAGAAATCGGCGATAAAGATGCGTTGATTTGCATTCTTGAAACGGCGAGCATCCTGAGCGGTTTGCGTGGCCGGCGCGCATCGTCGCGGTGCCTTATGGCGGCGGCGGCACGCGCCAGAACGGAGCTGCGCATCCCTCTGCAGCGTCCGGAACGGGCCGTCTACGAACGAAAGCTTTCGTTGCTTTCGCGCATGCCCGTGATACCGCACACGAGCGCAGCGATGCCGCTTCGCGATGCGCTGGCGATCGCGCGCTCGGAGATCGAAGCCGCCCGGAACGAGGCCATCGTCTCGGTTTAGACGCTTTTTAGACGCGGTAGGAACGCGCCTGGGCTACACTGGTGGCATGAGACGCATGTTAAACGTCCCGGGATTCTTGTTTTCCCTCTGTTGCTGCGGCGCAGTCCTCGCGAGTTGCGGCGGCGGAGGGATCGCTCCGCGGGTCCGGCTAGCTCCGCCCGCGGCTCCGCCCACGGCCCCGCCCACGGCTCCGCCCACGGCTCCGCCCACGGCTCCGCCCACGGCCGCGCCTGGACCTACGTCCGGGACCACGTACGTCTTCAACGATACGTCACCGTACGGCATCGAAGCGTTCGCTCCGAATGCAAACGGCGCCGCCACGCCGGTGAGCTCGTTCACGTTCTCTTCCGGCAGCTACATACCGGGCATAACGGTCGATGCGACCGGCCGCGTCTACGTCGTGACCTCCGGCGGCATTCTCTCATTCGCGTATGGTGCAACCGGGAGCGCAACGCCGTCGACCACGCTCACGACCGTCACGGCCGGGTGGGGACTCGCGATCGATCCGAGCGACAATCTGGTGGTGACCGATTACAACCACAACCTCGTGGACTTCTTCGCTCCGGGAGCGAACGGCAGTGCCGCCCCAATCAAGCAGATCGCCGGCAGCGGCACGCAGATCAACTATCCCTACCAGGCCGCATTCGACGGCAGCGGCAACTTGTACGTGCTGAACGCGAATATCCCGAGCAGCATCACGGAGTATTCCGCCGCCTCCATAGCCGGCGCCGGAACGATCGATGCGGCCCCGATTGCCGTCATCACCAGTTCGTCGAGCGCGCTGGATGGGCCCGAGGGGCTCGCCGTCGATTCGACCGGACGCATCTACGTCGGTAATTCCGCGAACAACACGATCTCCGTCTTCGCTCCGGGCTCGAACGGAAACGTTGCTCCCGCCGCGACGCTCAGCGGCAGCATCGGATTCTCGATCAATCAGGCGACGATTGCGGTCGACCCGTCAAACGATTTCTACGTGGCCAGCTCCAATTCGAGTAATGCGGTCTACGTTTTTGCCCCGGTAACTTCGTCGGCGCAGACGCCAATCCGCACCATCACGGGAGTCACGTACGCGGGCGGCATCGGGATCGTGCCATGAGCGCACCGCTGAAGTACGGCTCGTGCATCTGCGTTTGCGCGCTTGCTTCTCTCTTGACGTTGCCGGCTTCAGCGCAAACGAATGCGCAGTGGCAAAGTGTATCCGGTTACACGGGTTGGATCACCTACACCGAGCATGAGCACTCCAGCAACGCAAAGACGGAAAGCACGTATAGCGCGGAGATGCACGTACAATTCAAGGTGCATTACAATGCGGCCGTGCTGGCGCCATACACTCGAAAATGGACCGTCACCTACTATTCCGGAACCGCGAACTATCGCGCCATGGAACGCAGCCGGGTTCGCGGCATTAGCGGACCCGACGCGCAGTGCGAAGACGTCAGCCAGCACCTGCAGGGAGCGAGCGCGCACGCGCAATTTATGATGCACGTTTCGCCGAAGGGCTACTTGCTCGTCATACCGGGAGCTGACGTTAAGATTAAGGGCACCGAGACTTATCCGCCGAACCCGCCTTGCGGCGGTGCGGGAGGAACGCACAAAACCTCCGCCTCGGGCCAGCTCGTTCGGTACGGTTCCGCGAGCGGGCCCCTGCCCACAAACGGCAACGTGTTGTGCGGCAGCAACGTCTACCGCGGTTCGGTGTTGAAATGGTGGGCGCAGCCTATCGGCGTTCCGCCGAAGGTCGGCTCGTGCCCGACTAAGCATTCCCGCTTGCTGCCCGACTAGCAGGTTGCGGAAAAACCCGCGGTCTCGGGATCGGGCCCGA
>JAJXWN010000016.1 GCA_021781595.1 bacterium
TCGTCAGGAAGTCGAAGCCATCGTCGGTCGCGGTGGGCAGACGGTTCAGCAAGAGATGGTCTTCACGCCGCGCGCCAAGCGCGTCATCGAGCTTGCGTTTGAAGAGGCGCGCCAGCTCAACCACAACTACATCGGCACCGAGCATCTGCTCCTCGGGCTGATTCGCGAGGGTGAGGGTGTCGCCGCGCGCGTGCTGACCAATCTCGGAGTCGACCCGGCGAAGGTTCGCCTCCAGACGACCTCGCTGCTCGGCGCCGAAGGGCAGGCCCCGGCACCGAAGAGTAAGAGCAAGACGCCGACGCTGGACGCCTACGGCCGCGATCTGACGATGCTCGCCCGCGAAAACAAACTCGATCCGGTCATCGGCCGCGCGAGCGAGATCGAGCGCGTCATTCAAATCCTCTCCCGCCGCACCAAGAATAACCCCGCACTCATCGGCGAACCCGGCGTCGGCAAGACGGCGATCGCCGAAGGGCTGGCGCAACGCGTCGTCAAGGGCGATATCCCCGACCCGCTGCGCGACAAGCGCGTGATCACCCTGGATCTCGCGGGCCTCGTCGCCGGCACCAAGTACCGCGGCGAATTCGAGGAACGGATGAAGCGCGTCATGGACGAGATCCGCGGCGCGGCCGGCGAGATCATCCTGTTTATCGACGAGCTGCACACGCTGGTCGGCGCGGGTGCGGCCGAAGGCGCGATCGACGCCAGCAACATCATCAAGCCGGCGCTCGCGCGTGGCGAACTGCAGTGCATCGGTGCGACGACGCTCAACGAGTTTCGCAAACACATCGAGAAAGACTCGGCGCTCGAGCGGCGCTTCCAGCCCGTGCTGGTCGGCGAGCCCAGCGTCGAGGAGACGATCGAGATTCTGAAGGGCCTCCGGGATCGCTACGAGGCGCATCACAAGGTGCAGATCACCGACGAGGCGCTCGTGGCGGCAGCCAAGCTCGGAGACCGATACATTACCGATCGCTTCCTGCCCGATAAGGCCGTCGATCTCATCGACGAAGCCGGTTCGCGCGTTCGCCTGCAGGCTACGCTGCCGCCGCCGGAGATCCGCCAGGTCGAGGCGGAGCTGCGCAAGGTCTTGGCCGAGAAAGAGGCCGTCGTCAAATCCCAAGAGTTTGAAAAAGCTGCGGCAACGCGCGACCGGGAAGAAACGTTGCGGCTCGAACGATCGCGGCTTGAGAAAGAGTGGCAAGAGCGCAAAGCGCAGAGCGATAAGATCGTCAAGGTGACCGAAGAAGACATCGCTTACATCGTCTCTGCGTGGACGAAGATTCCGGTCAGCCGGCTCGCTCAAGCTGAAACTGAGAAGCTCCTGAACATGAAGGAATCGTTGCACAAGCGCGTGGTCGGGCAAGAAGAGGCGATCGAGGTGATCACGCGAGCCATCAGGCGCTCGCGCGCGGGGCTCAAGAATCCGAGCCGGCCGATCGGTTCCTTCATCTTCCTCGGACCGACCGGCGTCGGCAAGACGGAGGTCGCGCGCAGCGTGGCGGAGTTTCTGTTCGACGATCAGGAGTCGATGATTCGCATCGACATGTCGGAGTATATGGAGAAATATGCCGTCAGCCGCCTGGTCGGAGCTCCGCCGGGCTATGTCGGTTACGAAGAAGGCGGCCAGCTGACGGAGGCGGTGCGCCGCCGCCCTTACGCGGTCGTGCTGCTCGACGAGATCGAGAAAGCCCACCCGGACGTCTTCAACCTGCTGCTGCAGGTTCTCGACGACGGGCGCTTGACCGACTCTCAGGGCCGGCAGGTCGACTTCAAGAACTGCGTCATCGTCATGACGAGCAACGTCGGCGCTACCGGGATGCAAACGACGACCGATATCGGCTTCCGCACGAGCAAAGATACGTCTGAAGATGAAGCCAAAGGCTACGAGCGGATGAAGAACAAGGTGCTGGAAGAAGTGAAACACACCTTCCGTCCGGAGTTCCTCAATCGCGTCGACGAAGTCGTCGTCTTCCATCAACTCACGCGTCCGCAGATCGAGCAGATCGTCGGCTTGGAACTCGAAAAGGTCATGCGTGAGGTTCGCGCACAGGATATGTACTTGGAGGTTGCCGAGGAAGCAAAAGGGCTGCTCGCGCGCAAGGGATGGGATCCGCAGTACGGCGCGCGCCCGCTGCGGCGTGCCATTCAGCGTGAAGTCGAAGACGAGCTCGCCGAGGAGATGATTCGCGGCATCTTCGGAGCGGGTGACCGGATTCTCGCGGAGGTCGACCCCGATAAGCCGGACAAATTGAAGTTCAGTAAGATCCCGAACGTCGAACCGCCCTCGGCGCCGCCGCCGCAAGAGCACGCACGCACGACCTAGGAGCCTGTCGGAGTTGAGGACGTCTCCGCCTTTGGGCCGCCTTTTGCCCGAATACTTCGTTGCTCATCAGTCACGAATCTTTCGGCGGAACAGGCGGGTTCGAGACGGCGGCGGGGGTTTTCCGCAACCTGTTAGGTCGTGCGTTCCGGACGGAAGGCGATCGTGTTGATTGCAATCTCGCTCATCACGTCTTCGCCGCGCTGGTTGCGGACGAGGATGCGGCTACGGATGACGCCACGGCGCTTGCCGGAGAGAGACGGCTGCTTGTCGACGATCTCCATGCTGACGTGCAGGGTGTCTCCGGCGCGAACGGGCGAGAGCCAGCGCAATTCGTCTATGCCTATGCCGACGACACCGGTCGCTTCCATCACGCGGCTCTCGACGATAGATCGCATCGCGATCGCGGCCGTCTGCCAACCGCTGGCCACAAGCCCGCCGAATAGGCTGTTCTTGGCCGCCTCCCGGTCGGTGTGGAACGGCTGCGGGTCGTATGCCTCTGCGAACGCGATGATCGCTGCTTCGGTAATAGTCACGCCGGGTGTTTCGTGACGGTCTCCCACCGCGTAATCTTCGTAGTAACGCGCCATGCCCGCGGGTTCGCGCAACGTTCTCGCCTCCACCTTCGAGCGCTAGCGATCTGTTTCACGCTAGTGGCCGTAGCGTCTGCGCCGGCGGCCGCCGGTGCCTCGGCTTCGCCGTCGCCGTCGCCGGCGTCGACACCGTCGCCGTCGCCGGCGTCGACACCGTCGCCGGCACCGTCGCCGGCACCGTCACCGCTATCGCTCGTTGCCACGCCGGCTGTGCTGGATATTCACCCCGCGCAGCAAGCGACGGTGCTGATCTCCGGCGCGGTTGGACCGCTGACCGCAACGCTCGATCGCCGGATCGTCACGATTTCGATCGACCAGGCGACGCGGACGATCTTCGTTACGGCGGAAGGGCAGACCGGCCGCGCTATGCTGCACGTTGCCGACACGACGGGCGCGAGCGTCGAGATACCGGTGCGCGTGGCTTTCGATGCCGGCACGGTCCCGCAGAGTCTCGCGCTGAACGTGACCGGCAGGCCGCTCGACCCACTTTGGCTCGAGACCCAGATTGCGAACCTCGTCGCAGAGAAGACGCGCGTACAACCAGGGCTAGCGATGCACCTGGGTTCCTTCGCTCCGCCTCCGGCCGTCGCTCCCGGGACGAGCGCTTCCGTTACGGTACCCGTGCAGATCCCCGGAGGCGCGCAGTACTACGACGTCAGCGGAACGGCGAACGTCACCGTTACGAACCTTCCACTCGCACCCTTTGCGCCGCCGTTGCTCTTTTACGACGACGATCCGGAGCGGATCGTGGCGAACGGGCCGATCTTCCGAGGTCAAATAACACCGGGAACCCCCGTGCGGCTGTATTATTATCATCAAGACGGGACGGAGCCAAGCCGTTTGGCGCTCGTCTTGATCGCCGACTCCCAAGATCCGACGCAGATTCAGATTATCGCAGCATCGGCAGGCCCGAGCGCGGACGTGATGGGTGTCGGCCATGCGGTGACGCGCGATTTCCTGTTGCAGGAACCGCGCAATGAAGGTGTGGTCCTCGATCTGCCGCAGCTCTCCGCATACGTCTTGGCAGACGTGCCGCTGGACGCGCAGCAGGCTGCCGCCGGCAGCATCGATCTGCGCATCGTCAGCGGCGGCGCGGTGGACCTCGAAGTGCTGGCCGTGCCGCCCGAGGCGACCGGTCGCCGTTTGCGAAGCGAACTCGGTCTGGCGCTCTTGCCCGGTGACGGCTACCACCGCACCGGTGTATTCGATATCGCCGGCTACGGCTCGGAGACCATTGCCTACACCGTCGGCGGCCCGGACGCGACGACCATCTACGGGGCAAAATCTCCGCCCAACGCCTTTCCGGCGGGGCGCGGCCACGATTACGGCGGCTACGGCGTCCTCCACACGTTCGTCTTTGACGCGAGCAATCCGACCGCGCAGCCGGTGACGGCCTATCTCTTCGAGGAGCCTTTGGGAGGGGTGGTGCGCAGCAGCTTCTTGGTGGACGGGCAACTCGACCAGGTCGGCTGCGCCCGGGTCTCGCAGCGTTATGAGATCGCGAGTCTTGCGATGGCGCCGGGGCAGAACCTCGTCTCCACGGTTCTCACCATGACCGACGGAGGTTCGAGCTATCCGCTCGAGATCGGCATGACCGATACCCCTCCGCTGCCCTCGGCGCCGCCGATCACCGCTCCCGACGGTTGTTTTCCGAAGGCGCCCTCGCCCGCCCCTTCGCCGTCGCCCTCGCCCCCAAGCTTTTGATGCCGTTTTGATGGCGCGGAAGCCGGTTTATTGGCACAATGGTCTGTAGGGGCGGGTCTCTACACTCGATTTTGGGGAGATAACGGCGTAGAACGGACCAACGAGCCGAAGATCGTCCTGCTCGTGCGATTGCTCAACGCGATCGACGAAGGATGCTTTTCATTCGAACAGTTGAAAGACCGCATCGGAGAATCGGAACGCCGGCCTAGCACGCGCAGTCTCCGCCGCTATCTGGCCATTCTGGCGGACGCGGGGTTCCCGTGGTATTTCGACCGTGCGAGCAACACGTATCGCTTTGCAGACGGCTATAGCCTCAAGCGCCTCGAGCTGAACGGCAGCGAGCTCTTCGGTTTGGTTGCGTTGCGAGCGATCAGCGCGAGCCTAGGCGGGGCGCTCGGGACCTACGTCGACGAAGTGACCGCAAAGCTGGTTGGCTCCGCGGGTAAGAGCGTCCGCGACCGGGTCGCGGCTCCGTCGCCCGTCTCGTTTCGGTTGAGCGAGATTCGCCTGGACCGGCAAGGCGAAAAGGCATTTGCCCTCTGTTCGGCCGCTGAGCGCAGCGCTCGCAGCGTGAGTTTTTCCTATCAAGACAAAGAAGGTCAGCGCACCAAGCGCATCGCCGATCCGTACGGATTCGTCGTGAGCTCGGGGCGGGTCTATTGCGTCGCATACGATCACGACCGGCGCGACAAGCGCGTCTTCGCCGTGGACAATATCTTCGATCCGGTCATGCTCGCGCGCACGTTCGTGAAGCCGGCGAGTTTCAGGCTGGATACCTTCGCCTCCGCCTCGATAAGCGGCGTTCTCCATAGCGACGAGACGACCGAGGTGCGCGTCCGCTTCGCGCCGCGCGTGGCGAAAGCCGCTGCCGCCGCGCGCATCGTAGCGGAGCGGGCAATCGTGCCGCAAGAAGACGGTTCGGTCGAGATCGCCTACGGCGTGGCAGACGTCGACGAACTCGTGCGCTGGGTCTTGGGCTGGGGGGCTCAGGCGGAGGTCGTCGCGCCGACCGCGGTACGCGATCGCATCCGCATGCTGCTTGCCGAAGTCGCAAGCAAGTACGAACTCGCGCGCAGTTAGGACAGCCTCCTAGGGCACGGCCCGGCCGCATCGTAACAATAACGGAACCCGCCTTCGTGAGAGGGCGGGTTCCGACGTATTCACTCATCACGTCCCGCCCGTTTGGCTCCGGTGAGGGAGCCCTACTGACGCTGGCGGACGGTTCGACCGAGACACTCGGATCGCCGACTTTGCGACTGCATCGTCAACGTGTCTCGACCGCGACTATACGTTCATCGCACTTCGTTTTACCGAAGTAGGTGCATGATACCATCGTGAAAATGCCGTTGCAAGAGCGCTCGGCACCGACTCACAGGGTTTCCACAAGAATGTGTAGTTATCCACAGAAGATTAGCAGTGCGAGCAAGAAGGAGCGCACCGGGGCCGGAACTCTCCGGCTCTATGGCGAGTAACTCGGAGCCATGTATCGAGCTCGATGGCAAGCATTTGAGCCTAGAGCAGATTCGCGCGGTCGCGGAGGACGGCGTTGCCGTGCGCGTTACTCCCGAGGCGCGCAGACGCGTCGCCGCAGCGCGCGCCTTGGTCGACGAAAGATTCGCCTCCGGAGAGGCCATCTACGGTGTGACGACCGGCTTCGGGCGCTTGGCCAACGTGCAGATCGCTCCGAAGGACGCCGAGCAGCTCCAACTCAATTTGGTGCGCAGCCATGCCGCCGGCACCGGTGCGCCGCTGCCCGAACGCGACGTGCGAGCTGCCGGCGTCTTGCGCGTTAGTGCACTGGCGGCAGGGCACTCTGGAGTCCGCGAAGGCACGCTCGATCTTCTGATCGAGATCCTCAACCACGGAATTACCCCCGTCGTGCCGTCTCAGGGCTCGGTCGGCGCGAGCGGCGACCTCGCCCCGCTCGCGCACATGACGCTGACCCTTATCGGCGAGGGTGAGGCCTTCTATCACGGCGAGCGCATGCCGAGCGCGCGCGCCCTGCAGCTGGCCGGTTTGGAGCCGTTGCGTTTGGGCGCGAAGGAAGGCTTGGCGCTGGTCAACGGCACCGAGGTGATGACAGCAGTTGCCGCGCTCGCGCTTCTGCGAGCTGAACGCCTCTTGGCCGCCGCCGACGTGATCGGCGCCATGGCGCTCGAGGCCTTTCTCGGAACCGACCGGGTCTTCGACCGGCGCATCAACGCGTTGCGGCCCCACGCGGGCCAAGCGCGCGTCGCCGATAACCTACGAGCGCTGCTGGCCGGCTCGCAGATCGTCGAGTCGCACCGGGAGTGCGGCCGCGTGCAGGATCCGTACTCGTATCGATGCATCCCCGTGGTCCACGGCGCCGCGCGCGATACGGCCGCGCACGTCCGGCGGGTTATCGAGATCGAAGTGACGTCGGTCACCGATAATCCACTGGTCTTTCCCGACGACGGCGAGTTTCTCAGCGGCGGAAATTTTCACGGCGAACCGGTCGCGCTCTCCGCGGATTTCTTGAAGATAGCGCTCGCCGAGATTGCGAGCATCAGCGAGCGGCGGCTCTACCTGCTTCTGAATGCCGAAGAACGCGGGCTGCCGCTCTTTCTCACCGGCCGGTCGGGGTTGCAGTCGGGTCTCATGATCGTGCAGTATTGCTCGGCGGCGTTGGTCAACGATAACAAGGGCTTGGCTTGGCCGAGCAGCGTCGATTCAATACCGACCTCGGCCGGCCAGGAAGATCACGTGAGCATGGGCATGACCTCCGCGAATAACCTGGTGCGCCTGCTCGATAACGTGGAAGGGGCACTGGCGTGCGAGCTGCTCGGCGCGCTCGTCGCGACGGATCTGCGCCGGCCGCTGCAGTCGGGCACCGGTACGCAGGCGGCCCACGAATGCGCCCGGGCCGCGATCGCACCGTTGACGGGCGACCGCGTGCCCGCTCCGGATATCGAAGCCGCGCGCGTTCTGATCGCCTCCGGTGCCTTGGTTCGAGCCGCCGAGCGCGCCATCGGGTTGCCGCTGATCGGCCGGCCGCCGGGATCCGCTACGTAGGGAGGTTCGGGAAAAAGGCCAGAACGACCGAGACGATCGTCAGCAGCCCGACGATGGCGACCGTTCCCCAGGCGATGACGTTGAAGGCCGGGCCGTTGACGTACTTGCCCATGAGCCGGCGATTATTGATGAGGATCAGCATGAGGACGAGGATGGCCGGCAAGAGCGCGCCGTTGAGCACCTGGGAGTAAAAGATGATCGCGAGCAGCGGTGAGTGCGGCAGGAGCACGATGCTTGCCCCGGTGACGATCAGCGCCAGGTAGAGGCTGTAAAAAATCGGGGCATCTTTGAACGAGTTGTCCATGCCGCGTTCGAAGCCGAAGGCTTCGCAGACGTAGTAGGCCGTCGAAAGCGGCAGGATCGAAGCGGTGAAGATAGCCGCATTGAGCAGGCCGAACGCAAATAGCAGCGACGCGAACTTCCCGGCCAGCGGCGCTAGCGCCGCCGCCACGTCGCCGGCATTGGCGATTTGCAGCGGGTGGGCGCTGTGAAGGTTGTGGAGGTAGATCGTTGCGGCGCTTGAGACGATGATGAAATAGGCGATGATATCGGTTACGAACGCACCCGAGACGACGTCGAGACGCGAGTACGGGTAGTCCGCCACGCGGATCCCCTTGTCGACGACCGCCGCTTGGATATAGAACTGCATCCACGGGGCGATCGTCGTACCGATAACGCCGATGGCCATGACGAGGTAGGCCGACGTAGGCGAAAAATGCGGCACCAGGGTCTGGTGAAAGACTTCGCCCCAGTTGGGGTGCACGACGACCGCGCTGACCACGTACGCCAAATAGGCGATGCAGAATGCAAAAAACACGCGCTCGACGACCTTGAGATTTCCGTGGGTGATGACGCTGAACACGAGCGCGGCGGCGGCGACGACCATGCCGTCTGTGAAGATCCATCCCGGTACCGCATGAATCCACGGCATGAAGCCGTAAAAGATCGGGGCCGACCAGGCGATCCCGGCAAATTCGGCCGCGATGTTGCCGAGATCGCCCAGCACGAAGATGAGGAGCACCCAGAACGTGAGCTTGACGCCGAAGTTCTCGCGAATGAGATCGGCGAGGCCTTTGCCGGTGACCGCGCCCATCCGCGCGCACATCTCCTGCGTCACGATCAAAGCCAGCGTTACCGGAATAAGAAGCCACAGCAGCTCGTAACCAAACTGCGCCCCGGCAAGCGAGTACGTGGTGATGCCGCCGACGTCGTTGTCGGCGTTGGCTGTGATGATGCCGGGCCCTACGATCGAAAGAAACATGACGACCGAGCGCAGGAGGTTGGGACGCTTCAAGAGAGCTGCGGGCATGGCGGAGGCCTCAGCGAACGAAGATCGTCCGAGAAAACGCGTGCGGGACGCGTACCGGTGCGCCGGGGCATGCGGTGAAACCGAACTGCATGGGACGGTGTCCTTTGCCGAAAAAAAAAGCGCCGACGGACCTCCCGCCAGGCGACGATCGCGAAACGATGAGCGTGCGGCGCACGCGTCGCTCCTCAATGTCGAGTTTTAGCACTACACGTTATAGAGTCTGCACTCAGCCGGCTTAGGATACCGCCTTGATTCGGCGGTGCCTGGTGACCCGTTGGCGTCTCTCGACATTTCCGGGTAGCGGCGTGTCACCGTGTAGACGCCTCACCTAACGAGGAATCCATTCACATGATACGCCGGGTGTCAATCCCCGGCGGCCCATTGCGGCCTGCAAGGGCTCGCGCCGCTCGGCCGGAAGTGAACCTTCATGAGTACCGTCGGTTCAGGACCTCGTACCGTGCGAGCCCCTCGCGGACCGGAGCTCAGCTGCCGGGCCTGGCCTCAAGAAGCCGCTCTGCGGATGCTCATGAACAATCTCGATCCGCAGGTCGCGGAGCGCCCCCAGGATCTGGTCGTCTACGGCGGTAACGGTCGCGCCGCCCGGTCGTGGCCGGCGTTCGACGCCATCGTGCGCACCCTGCGGCGCTTGAAGAACGACGAAACCCTGATCGTGCAGAGCGGCAAGCCGGTCGCGGTTTGGAAGACGCACGAGCGCGCCCCGCGCGTGCTGATCGCGAACGCGAATCTGGTGCCGAAGTGGGCCGACTGGACGATCTTTCGCGAACTCGAGGCGCAAGGCCTGACGATGTTCGGCCAGATGACCGCAGGCTCGTGGATATACATCGGCACGCAAGGCATCCTCCAAGGTACCTTCGAGACCTTTGCGGAGCTGGCACGCCGGCATTTCGGCGGCACCCTGAAAGGGCGCCTCTGCTTGACGGCCGGTATCGGCGGTATGGGCGGCGCGCAACCGCTCGCCATCACGATGAACGATGGCGTCGCGCTCGTCGTCGACGTCGACGCTTCGCGCTTGGAGCGGCGTTGCGAACTCCGTTATCTCGACGTCGTAGCCGGCTCGCGAGACGAGGCGTTGCGGTCGGTCGAGGAGGCACGCTCTGCGGGCACGGCGCTCTCGGTTGGCTACGTGGGCAACGCGGGGGAAGAGTTCCCGGCGCTCTATCGCCTCGGATTGCGCCCGGACGCGGTGACCGACCAGACCTCGGCGCACGACATGGTCGGCGGATACGTGCCGATGGGGCTCGCGCCGGCCGAGGCCGCGCGGCTGCGAGCGGAGCGGCCCGACGACTACGAGCGCCGCGCCTTTCAGACGGTCGCCCGGCACGTCGAGGCGATGATCGCGTTCCTGGATGCCGGTGCCGTCGTCTTCGACTACGGCAACAACATTCGCGCCATGGCGCAGCGTGCCGGCGTCGAACGCGCATTCGATTTCCCGGGATTCGTCCCGGCTTTCATCCGCCCGCTGTTCTGCCGCGGTTCGGGTCCGTTCCGCTTCGCGGCGCTCTCCGGCGATGCCAGCGATATCGAACGCTGCGACGACGAGTTGCTGGCGCTGTTTCCGCACGACGAACGCTTGCACAGATGGATCGCGCTCGCGCGCGAACGCGTCGCTTTCCAAGGGTTGCCGGCGCGCATCTGCTGGCTTGGATATGGCGATCGCGCGAAAGCGGGGCTGCGTTTCAACGAGTTGGTGCGCGAGGGCGAATTGAAAGCGCCGATCGTGATCGGGCGCGACCATCTCGACGCGGGCAGCGTCGCATCGCCGTACCGCGAGACGGAGTCGATGAAGGACGGCAGCGACGCGATCGCCGACTGGCCGATCCTCAACGCGCTGCTCAACACCGCCGCCGGCGCCCACTGGGTCTCCGTGCACCACGGCGGCGGCGTCGGCATCGGGTACAGCCTGCACGCCGGTATGGTGGTCGTCGCCGATGGAAGCGAGGACTCGCGCGAGCGATTGGAATGCGTGCTCGCCACCGACTGTGGAATGGGCGTCGTGCGCCATGCCGATGCCGGCTACGATCTTGCGATAGAGACGGCCGACGAGATGGGCATAGATTGGCGGCTTTGATGCGGCCGCGCGGTGGGCCGCCCGCGCCGTTGCTCGTGAGCGCGAAGACCATCGTGACCTGCGATACCGGCGCCGCGCAATGCGGCGTTACGTTTGCAGCGCTCGGGCGCATCGAGGACGGCTGTATCTTGGTCGATCCCAAACGCGGAACGGTGACGGCGCTCGGCTCGCGCGCCGAGATCGAGTCGCGTCTAGGCGGCACTCCCGCCGACGAGATCGATTTCGGCGACTGCACCGTGGTGCCGGGGCTGGTCGACGCGCACGCGCACCCACTCTTCGCCGGGGATCGCGAAGCCGATTTTGCTGCGCGCGGCCATTCCGAGATCGCGCCGCTCGGCATGGCGCATACCATACGGCAGACGCGGCGGGCCCTCGAAGAGCCGCGCGCATTTTGGGAACTCATCCGCACGCGTCTGCACTTGATGCTCGCGCACGGCACGACGACGCTCGAGACCAAGACGGGGTACGCGCTGAACGAGGCTGGGGAGAGCGCGCTGCTCGCCCTGGTCGACGCGCACAAGAACGAGCCCGCGCTTCCGCGTTTGATCGCGACCTTTCTGGGCGCGCATGCCCTGCCTCCGGAGTTCCGCGACGAGGCGGACTACGTCGACTACCTGATCGAGCGCTGCCTTCCCGCAGCGAAGGCACACGGAGCCGTCTACGCCGATGCGTTCTGCGAACCGGGGTGGTTTTCGCCGGTGCAGTCGCGGCGTTACTTGGAAGCCGCGCGCGCTCTCGGGCTTCGCCTGCGGGTCCACTGCGACGAGCTGGGCTTTGGTGCCGCAGCCGAGATGGCCGCGAATCTAGGCGTCGATGCGGTGGATCACTGCAACTACATCCGCGAGCAGGACATCGGCGCGATCGTCGCGCGCGGCATCGTGATGGTCGCCTGCCCGGCCACCGTGGCCTATCTCGATCTGCCGCGTCACGCACCCGTGCGCGCGTTGCTCGAACGCGGCGGCGTGGTAGCGCTTGCGAGCGATTTCAACCCGGGAACCTCGCCGTGTTTCAACCTCCAAACGGTTGCGTATTTCGGTCGCAAGCTCTTCGGATTGTCGGCCGCCGAAGCGCTCTACGGCGTAACTCGCGCGGCCGCCGCGTCGCTGCGCGCCGACGCAGGCTCGTTGTACGCCGGCGGACCGGCCGACTTCGTCGTACTGCGCATCGCCTCGCCGGAGGAGTTTGGGTGGCAGTTCGGCGGCAACTTGGCGGCTGCGGTCGTGCGCGCCGGGAAGGTGGTCGCGTGAAGATGCTGGTCCGGTGCGCGCGCGCGCTGTGCGCCGGAGTGGAGCGGAACGATTTTGCGATGCTGATTGCGGACGGCCGCTTCGCCGACGCCGGCGCCTACGCGGCGCTGCGCGCGAAGTATCCGGCTGCCGCGCAACGCACGCACGGGCGCGATGTCGTAGTCGTTCCGGGATTCGTCAACGGACACAGCCACGCGTACCAGATTCTCCTGCGTGGGTGGGCCGACGATCTTCCCTTTGAAACCTGGCGCCGGGAGGCACTCTACGCCATCGTTCCGCAGTTGAGCCCCGATGAGGTCTACTGGACGTTCTTGCTTGCCTTTAGCGAGATGCTGGCCGCCGGCATCACGACGGTGACCGAGTTTTTCTACTTGAACGGGGCCGGCAACGCTCATGCGGAAGCGGCGATCGGCGCCGCGCGCGATGCAGGCATCCGCTTGATTCTCGCGCGGAGCTGGATGGACGCACCTTCCGCACCTGCGGCGTTCCGCGAAACGATCGAGCTGGCCGCATCGCGCACGCGCGACCTGATGGACGCGCACCCCGAAGTCAACATCTGCGTGGCGCCCCATTCGCTGCATGCGGCCTCCCACGAGATGATTGCGGCCGCGATGGACTTCGCGCGCGGCCGCGATTGCCTCGTGCACATCCACGTCGCCGAAGCCGAGTACGAAGGTGCGCAGACGCTGGAGCGCTACGGCGCGACGCCGGTCTGCCTGCTCGACCGCTTGCGGGTCCTAAACGAGCGCTTGGTGGCGATTCACGCGATCTACGTAACCGCCGGCGAGCTGCGGCTCTTAGCCGAACGCGGAGCGCGCGTCGTCCATAACCCCCTCACGAATCAGTATCTCGGCGACGGGATCTGCGACGTGACGGAGTTGCAACGCTTGGGCGTGCCGACTGCGCTCGGCACCGATGCCGACGTCAAGCCTTCTATCCTCGACGAGATGCGCGCGGCGTCGCTGATGCAGAAGATCGCGCGGCGTGACGGAAGCGCACTCGGCGCTGCGGCCGCCTTCGATCTCGGCACGGCACAGGGTGCGCGCGCGCTCGGCATCCCGGCCGGCGACCTGGGCGCGGGTCTCTACGCGGATTACGCCGTGCTCGACGTGCGGAACGTGGACCCGTGGTCCTCGCTGCGGAACGCGGTCGTCTACCGAGCCGAATCGTCGTGGGTGCGCGAGACCTACGTTGGAGGGCGCCGCGTCTGGAACGGGGAGCGTCCGGCGGCAACGCTGCGGGCTAAAGCGAAGACGGCGGCGCTGATGGCGTCGCTGCGCGAGCGCCGCCGGCGCGAGTCATAGCATCAGGCGAATCTCGCTCATGAACGGTCCGAAGCGCGCGTCGTTGGCGTCGGTCGCCTCCAGGCCCGAATAGACGACGATCGCGTAGGCCCCTCCGGAGTCGGTATCCAGGATGCCGCCATCGTGCGTGACTTCGTCCGTAGCGCCCGTCTTATGCGCGAAACGGTCGCCGGGATAGAGTCCGGTGCTCAACTTCTCGTTGCATTCTTGACGGCCGAGCATCTCGCGCAAGCGCAGAGCGAAAGGGACGCTGTCACGCGCGATCAGTTCGAAGAGCAGTGCGGCATCCGCAGCGGTATGCGCATTGCGGTGTACGCCGTCCCACTGGGGGTCGCGCAGCAGCGGTTCGCTCCCGGAGAGCTTGCGGTAGAACGCGGTATTCGTGAGGCCGAATCGCGTGCGGACGATCGAGGTTGCCCGCTCGCGTCCAACGATATCGAAGAGCATATTGGTCGCGACGTTGTCCGAACGAGTAATCGCGAGTTCGAGGATCTCCGAGAGCGGCGAACGGTAACCTGGTAGAAGAGGAGACTGTTTGTCGTTGGCCGTCATGTTCCCCGGATCTACCTCGAAGAACGCGTTCAGCCGCAGCTCGCCGTCGGCCGCCAGCGCCAGCGCCGCGAGTGCGAGAGGCGTCTTGATCATGCTGGCCGGGTAGAGCGGCAGATTCGGTTCGATGGCGATCGGCGGCGCGGGCCGGTCGAGCCGCTTGATGACGATCGAATGGGGTACGAGCCCGACCCGTTGGGCGGCGCTGCTGACGGCTTCCTGTGTGATCACCGCCCTCAGGTTCCACGCGGTTTCCAGGGTTCACTCCCTTCTGCAAGCAAGTACTTGCATTAGGCGCGGGAGCCGTGGTAATATGCGCATGCAGGTACCCACTTGCATGTGATATCCGAGAGAGTCATGATCGTAGATTCCGAAGTTTTTACCTTTACCGATTCGGCTCCGGCGGCCATGGAGGCGCTCCAACGGGAGATCGCTGTAGCCCTGGCCGACGGGCAGACCCGCGTTGCGCTGGACCTGGACCGGATTCCCGCGCTCGACATCGCGGGAATTCGAGGCCTGATCACCTTGCTGCGGCGCGTTCGGGAGGGAGGCGGTGAGATCGCCCTGCGTACTTCGCGCGCCGACATCTGTCGCACCCTGGCGGTCACCGGTCTCGACCGTGTCTTTTCGGTCGAGGGCTGCCGTAGCGGCCCAGGGGCGGCAGCATGAACGGCAAGCGCCTCATCGCCGCTCTCGCGTGCTCGTTGTTTCTCGTTGCGGCGGCTCCGGCCGGCGCCGTCCCGGGCCGGCTCGACGCCCGGACGATCGTCGAGCGGATGCTCGCCCGCAATCCGTCGCTGCGCTCTTTTCAAGCCCATCTCCACGTCAATATCCGGATGCTGAACTTCCCGTTTTTCGCGCCCGAGTTGGACGGAACGTCGTATTTCAAGCGCCCGGACAACTACGAAGTCGTCTTTGACCGCGTCCCGCCGTACGCCAAGGGATTCGCGAAGATGTTCGACGCCATAGGCGATCCCGCGGAGTGGGAGATGGATCAAAATGTCACCTATGTCGGGCAGGGCAGTCCCGGTGGGCGCCCCATGCTGGAACTGCGCATGACCAAGAAGGTCTACAGCTCGGTCCTCGACTATACGCTTGCATACGTCGATCCGTCGGATTATCAGGTAACGCGGATGGAGTGGCACTATCGAAACGGAGGGACGATCGTGATGACGCAATCCTTCAAGACCGAAGGCGCTTACAGCGTCATTGCGTCGCAGCACGCATCTATCGACATTCCGCATATCCGTGCGGTCGCCGATGCGACCTACGGGACGTATCATACGAACGTCGCGGTCGATAGTTCGGTGTTTTCCAAACGGTGATGCTAGCGCCCCGGGAACTGCACCGTCCCGCGACCTCGCCTGAAGAGACTCGCCAGCGCATTCTCCAGGCGACGCGGGAACTTTTTGCCAAGAAGGGCCGGCGCGGCACGACCACGCGCGAGATCGCCGAGCGCGCGGGCGTCAACGAAGCTACGCTCTTTCGCCATTTCGGCAACAAAGAGGCGCTTTCGCTGGCATGCGCGCAGCATTTTTGCGGCACGGTCGAATTGCAGGGCCTGATCGCGACTCTGAGCGGCAACCTCGAGGTCGATCTACTCACGATCGCGCAGGCGCTGATCGGCCGCCTCGAGAGCGTCCGCGACCTCATTCTCATGTCGCTGGCGGAAGAAGACGAGGACGGGACGCACGTGGGCGACCAGGCGTGGCGCGCTCCGGCGGCGATCCACAGCATCGTTACCGAGTACCTGACGCAGTGGACGAAACGCGGCGAACTCAAGGGCGATCCGCGCGTGCTGGCGCGATATTTCATGGGCAGCATCTTCGCGCACGTCATCGGCCGAAAGAAGATGCCGCTCGACCTCCAGCTCACGCAAGAGCAGTACCTAACGTTCCTGGTCGACGCTTTTCTGCACGGCGTGAGGAGCAAGTTCGAGCAATGAGTTCGGGCGAGGCGGAGAACGGCACCTCTCCCCTGGTGCGGCGCCTGGGGATGGCGGCCGCTGCGGTTGTCGTCGTTCTGGTCCTATTCGCCGGCCTCAAGTGGTTTCTCTACGCCAGGACGCACGTGACGACGGGCGACGCGCAGATAGATGCGAATGCCGTCGATGTCACCAGCAAGATCAACGAACGGGTGGACAAGATCGTCGTGGACACCAACCAGCCGGTGCGTAAAGGCGAGCTCTTGATCGTACTCGACAGCGCTACGGAGGTCGCTCGCGTCGCTCAAGCGCGGGCAGACTATCAACTCGCAGTGGAGAACCAAGGGGCGCTCACGGAGCAGGGGACGGGCGGCGTCGCCCAGGCGCAGGCGAATATCGCCGGAGCATCCGCGCAGGTTCCGCTCTCCCAAGCCGGTGTCGCGGTTGCCCGAGCGCAGGTTCGGGTCTCGCAAGCGCAGGTGCCGGCTGCCCGAGAGAATCTCGTGAAAGCGCGAGCAGATTACGACCGCGTCGTGTCGCTGGTCTCCACCGGAGACCTGCCCGGCCAGCAGCTCGACGCGGCGAGAGCTGCGCTCGCGCAAGCCGAGTCGCAATATCGCGCTGCGGTCGATGGTCTAACCGTTAGCCGCGCAGATCTCGCGGCTGCCGGGCAGCGCGTGGCTGCCTCGCAGGCGGGTATCGGCGCGGCACAGGGATCGCTGCAGCTCGCGCAGGGGAAACTCACGCAGGCGCAAGCCCCTAGCCAAGTCGCGGCCGCGCGCGCCGAGCTCGACATCGCCGAGCAAAACCTGGCGTATACCGCGATTCGCTCGCCTATAGACGGTTTCGTCGGTGAGAAGAGCGTCGAGATCGGGCAGACCGTGGGAGCGGGGATGACGCTGCTGACGCTGATCCCCGATAGCGTCTTCATTACGGCGAATTTCAAGGAGACGGAGATGGGGAGCGTACGCGCGGGAGAGCCGGTCGACATCAACGTCGACGCATACAACGGCGTCAAGTTCCGCGGACGGGTGCTCTCGATAAATCCGGCGTCGCAGAATACCTACGCGCTGATCCCGGCACAGAACTCGACGGGCAATTTCGTCAAAGTCGCCCAGCGGATCCCGGTTAAAATCTCCATCGACGATCCCGATCCGTCCAGGTATCCGCTGCGCCCGGGCATGTCCGTCGAGGCGTCGGTTAAAGTTCGTTAGTCCTTTGGCAAATCGATGAAGGCCTATGAAAGCAACGTCATCGAGTATGGCTGGCGCCGCAGGCTGGTGACGCTGGCCGTCATCATCGGGACGATGCTCGAGATCGTCGACACGACGATCGTCAACGTCGCCCTGCCGAACATTCAGGGAAACTTTGGGGTGGCCGTCGATCAGGGTGCCTGGATCGTAACCGGCTACATCATCGCTAACGTCGTCGTCATTCCTATCGCTCCGTGGTTAGAGACGCGTTTCGGCCGGCGGAAGCTCTATTTTTGGGCGATCGTCAGCTTCACGTTTGCATCGGCGATGTGCGGGTTTGCCGGCAGTTTCAACGCCCTCGTCTTTTGGCGCATCGTTCAAGGCATGGGCGGCGGCGCCTTGCTCTCGACCTCACAGGCTATCCTGCGCCAGACCTATCCGCTGAGCGAGCAAGGTAAGGCGCAGGGCATCTTCTCGATGGGCGTTATCGTCGGGCCGGCGATCGGTCCCCTGATCGGTGGAATCGTTACCGATCAACTCAGCTGGCGCTGGGCATTCTTTGTAAACCTCCCGATCGGCGTCTTGGCCGCTGCGATCGTCTACCTCGTCTTGCGCAATCCGGCCGCTCCCCAAAGGGACAAGAAGCTCGACTGGATCGGGCTAGGGCTCCTAGCACTGGGGTTGGGCTCGATGCAATACGTCCTGGATCAGGGGCAACGATACGATTGGCTCTCGGATCCTAACATCCGGCTGTTCGCTCTGCTGGCGGCAGGCGGTTTGATTTCCTTCGTTTTTTGGACGCTGAGATCGAAGATTCCGGTAGTCAACCTGCATATCTTGCGGTACCGGGTCGTCGCCGTCGGAAGTCTGCTCGGCGCCGTCCTCGGTGCGAGCCTTTACGGCACGATCGTCATCTTGCCGCAGTACGTCCAAAACTCGCTCGGCTTTACGGCGACGCTCTCGGGCGAATTGATCTTGATGCGCGCAACCGCGGTCGCGTTCTTCACGCCGATCATCGCCATCATCGTTACGCGCGGAAAAGCCGACACGCGCTGGTTCATCGTCTCCGGCTTCGTCATGCTGGGCATCTCCAACTGGATGCTCGCCGCAGTGACGACCGAACAATCCGCGTACTGGACGTTTTTTTGGCCGTTGGTAATCAGCGGGATCGGCCTTTCGCAGATATTCGTTCCGCTCTCGGTGACGGTTCTC
>JAJXWN010000206.1 GCA_021781595.1 bacterium
GTGCGGAGGGCGAGTAGTCGGGCGAATCCGTTGTGGGAACGTGCGAATGCCATACGTGCAGCACGATCGCCGCCAAATTCGCACACCACGCGAGCGCCGCCTCGTCGTTGCACAGCAGATAGGCGACCTTGCGCGAGTTCTCTTCCGCCGCCAGCGAGGCCGTCGGGATCCAATGCGGTATGAAACGCGGCGCCTTTTTTTCGAAGAACGAGGGCCCGTCGATGCCGTCGGGCCACCGTTGCAGCGTAAGCGGCCGGTTTTTCAAATGGGGAATCAGCCAGCTCGCCACACTGCGATAGTAAGCGATCAGGTTGCCTTTGGTGTAACCGTCGCGTGGCCACAGGACCTTTTCGAGGTTCGAAAACGTCAGCGTCTGTCCGGCGACCGCCGCCGTCTGCAAAGAGCGCGGCATGGCCTAGGAGTCCACAGGACGCTCGCGCACGCAACTGCGTGGATCTTTATCGATGCGCAGACCCAAGAACGCGGGGTGACGCATGTACCCGTCGCGCGTCCATTCGGTGAAGCGAATTTGGGCGACCAGCTTCGGCCGGACGAAGTGCGGCTTGGAGTTCGCTTCAACCGCGTTCTCGAACGGCGAACTCTTCCGTTCGAGCTTCTTCAGATCGGCGGTGAGGCTGCGCAGCAGTTTGGCGTTGAATCCGGTGCCGGCGCTGCCAGCGTACTGGAGTTTTCCGCCATCGTAGAGGCCCAGCAGCAACGATCCGAAACCGGTGCGGCTGCCGCGTGGTTCGGTGAATCCGCCGATCACGCACTCCTGCACGAGCTGCGCCTTGATCTTCACCCAATCGCGCGATCGCCGCTCGAGATAGAGCGAGCGGCGCCGCTTGCCGATGATTCCCTCGAGCCCGCGGCGTTTCGCTTGCGCGAAGAGTGCGCGGCCGCGTCCCACGACGTGCTTCGAGTAGAGCACCGCGCTCCTGCCGGCGATGGAGCGCTCCAGGATCGCCTTGCGTTCTTCCAGCGGCGTCTTGCGCAGATCGTGGCCGTTCGCGTAGAGCACGTCGAAGGCCGCGAAGGTCAGCGAGCCATGCTTACCCGTCGCACTTGCGCGGCGCCCGCTCAGCGACTCCTGCAGCCGTTGGAATGAAGAGCGTCCGTGCGCATCCAGGCTGACGATCTCGCCGTCGACGACGATCGGCAACGCCGTCCAAGCCGCACCCAGCGCGCGCAGCTCGGGAAACTTGCTCAAAAAATCCAGCCCGTTGCGTGAAACGAGTTCCACGCGGCCATCTTCGTGCACGGTGCAGATAGCGCGATACCCGTCCCACTTGATTTCAAAGAGCCATTCGTCGTCGTCGAACGGCTCGCCGATCAGCGTCGCGAGCATCGGTGTCGTGATGTGTGGAAGCCTAGCCGGTTTCTGCGGCGTCTTCACGGGTTTGTCGTGGTCCTTGATCAGCAACCAGGGATCGCCGTTTTCGCCGCTACGCCTCTTGATGCGTACCAGCGTGAACTTGCCACGCATCTTCTTGCCGCGTAGCACGAACGTGATCTTGCCTTTGCCGATCTCGGCAGCCGGGTCGCTCCCCTCGGAGGACGCATAGGTTCCCTCGTCCCAAACGATCACTTCGCCCGCGCCGTAGTGACCTTTGGGGATGGTTCCTTCGAAGCGGCGGTACTCCAGTGGATGATCCTCGACGTGCATCGCCAAGCGCCGGTCTCTTGGATCGAGCGACGGGCCCTTGGGGATCGCCCACGATTTCAGAACGCCGCCGGCCTCCAGGCGAAAATCGTAGTGAAGATTCCTCGCCCGATGCTCTTGAATGACGAACCGCATCTTTCTTGCGGGCATCCTGCCGTCTATTCTGGGTTCTCCCGGCGGGTTCCGTCCTAGGAGACTGTCGGACGATCCAGCGGAGTGCGTGGATCGCGAACGGTGTGGGGAATGATAGTGCAGATATGCTGATAGGACGAATTTTCGGAATACCGGTTCGGGTCGACGCCAGTTGGTTGGTAGTCTTCGTGCTCTTCAGCTGGATGCTAGCCTCCGGTGGCGGCCCATTTGCCGGGCTTCCGGCGATGTGGAGGCTGCTCGCGGCGGTTCTCACCGTGCTTGCCGTGTTCGCTTGCATCGTGATCCATGAGGCGTCGCATGCGCTGGTCGCGCGCCGGTTCGGGATCCCGGTCGGAGGCATCACGCTGTTCGTCTTCGGCGGCGTCTCGCAGATCGAAACGCCGCCCGACCAACCCGTCCAAGAGGCTGTGGTCGCAGTGGCAGGTCCGCTGGCCAGCATCGTCCTTGGTTTGCTGCTGGGCCTGGCAGCCTGGCTGGCCGCTCCATCGCCCGCGCTACATGAGGCGCTGTTGTATTTAGGGGGGCTCAACCTCGTACTCGCCGCGTTCAATCTTCTGCCGGCCTATCCGCTCGATGGCGGTCGCGTGCTGCATGCGGCGCTGCTTGGTATGACCGGAAGCCGGGATCGCGCAACCGCGATCGCGGTTGGGATAAGCACCGTGGTGGGGGCGATGATGCTGGGACTAGCCCTGCTGTTGTTCTTTGCGGGAGACGTCGTGCAGGGGATTTGGATCGGCCTGCTCGCATGGTTCATCATGGGTGCGGCTAGGGCGGAGCGCGAAAGCGATTTGACTTTTGGACATCTGGGTGCGGTGCGGGCCGGCGACGTGGCGGACGCGCCGGAAAGCGGGACCGCTCCGCAGGGAAGCTGCGCTCAGGCGCTCGAGCAGATGATTCGAACCTCCCATCGTGCCCTGGCGGTAAACGCAGACGGGCATTTGAGTGGCCTGGTAACGCTGAGCGACTTCGCGAAGCTCGAAGGCCGCAATCCGGAGAGCACACCGGTTTCGGCCATTATGACCCCGCTCTCGCAACTGCGATCCGTGACGCCGGACGTCTCCGCCGCCGACGCCTTCCGGAGTCTGGCAAGTTCGCGGTTTCATCAACTGCCGGTCGTCGATGAAGGCGATCGTCTCGTTGGTTTCATCACGCGCGCGACGGTACTTCGTTCGCTGCAAGTTCGCATGGAAGCGCTGCGGAAGAAGAGCCCTTGAGGAATAGACTCTTGGTGGCCTTCGACGCGGCCGAACGCGCGCGCCATCGCCTGCACGCCGAAACGCGAGCCCCTCAAAGAATCGAGGCATCAGTGGCCGCGTGACGCTAACGGGGAAAGTGTCGAGTTTGCAACAACGATCGGCCTACGACGCAGCCGCTCGCGCCGCTGCGGGTGCTATGATCGTGGTCGATGATTTGCGTATCGATCCGCGATTACGCGGAGAACACCGAGCGCCTGCGAACGCAGCCCGGACGAACGCTCGTACCTATTACCGCAACGCCGGCGATACCACGGCGGCGACGGTTGGGCGCGTCCTGCTTGCCGACGGTCGGCCCGAGGCGCTGGCCAGCTATCGTCATCGCGTACTCAGCGACCTAATTCGAGCGCGCAGGATCGTTGAGGCCAAAGCGGGTCGACCGGTCAATGCCATGGTCTATCCCTATGGCCAGTACACCCCGGCGCTCGTGTCGCTGGCACACGAGGCCGGTTATCGCTACCTCTTCACAACGCTGGGCTGGTCCATCACGCCCGGGGCGAACCCGAGCCTGCTACCCAGACTCGATGTAGGCGTTTGGGATGCAACCCCTTCCAGGGTTGTGAGCGCTATCTTAACCGTGGTTCGGGGCGCCCGCCGAGATTCGTATAGCCCCCCACCCCGTTACGTGCCGGTTTGGAAGTAGGGCACTTCGAAAAAGACGTTCCGCGAGGTTTTCGGAGCCTCGTAACCTGTTGCGCAGGCGCTTGGCCACGTGCGTGACCCAACTCTTCGCTCCAGTGGCACAATTCTGCGCGATGACCTAGGTCTACGCCGCCCGGAAGTCGCGTCCGGTGCCGCCTGGAAGTGACGGCCGGCG
>JAJXWN010000207.1 GCA_021781595.1 bacterium
GCACGAGCGCGACGCCCGAAGGGTCGGTTTCGTCACCGCATTCAACGGCGTCTTGCTGGAGGGCTTGGAGGTCGCCGTCATCGTGATCACCTTCGCCGCCGTGCGGCCCGACGCGATCGGGTGGGGCGTCGGCGGCGCGGCGGTCGCGGCGGCACTGGTCGTGCTGGCCGCCTTTCTCCTGCGTAAACCCTTCGCACGCGTACCGGAGAACGCCATGGGATTCATCGTCGGCACGATGCTGCTCTCCTTCGGCACGTTTTGGAGCGGCGACGGCCTCGGTATTGCGTGGTGGAACGGCGAGGCGACGCTCCTGTGGATCGTCGCCGCCTATCTCGCTGCCGCCGGTCTGCTCGTCGCTCTGCTGCGAGCGCCCCACGCGGCGGAGACGCCGTCGTGAAGGGTATCTACAAGTTCGTCGCCGGCAACTCGCGCGTAACGCCGGTGGGATTGGCCGCAGCGGTGGCCGCCGCCGTCTTTCTCCGCGGTCGAGCCGGTGCCGTAGCCGCAACCGCCTATCTGGCCATCTTAATCGGAACCCTCGTGCTGGCCGCCCTAGAAAAGCCGCAATAGCCGGTGGCCAGCGCAAAGGCGTACGCACCATGAAACCATACGTTCGGCTTACGCATCCGCTGGTGCGGGACGGCGAGGGCTTACGCCGCGCATCGTGGGACGAGGCGCTCGCGCGCGCCGCCGACGGGCTGCGCTCGGCGCGCGAGCGGGACGCGACCGGAACCTACGGAATGTTCAGCTGCTCGAAGGCCACCAACGAGATGAATTACGTTGCCCAGAAATTCGCGCGTGCGGTGATGGGCAGCAACAACATCGACAGCTGCAACCGAACTTGACACGCTCCGAGCGTCGTCGGTCTGACGGCGGTCTTCGGCGCGGGCGGCGGGACGAGCTCCTACGAGGAGATCGAGAACACCGATACGATCGTACTCTGGGGATCCAACGCGCGCGAAACACATCCGATATTCTTCCATCGCGTCCTTAAAGCAATCCGAAAAGGCGCGAAGCTCTACGTCGTCGACCCGCGCCGCACGAGCAGCGCGCGATGGGCCGATCTGTGGCTGGCTCTGGACGTAGGTTCCGATATCGCGCTCGCGAACGCGGCCGGCCGCGAGATTCTGGCGGCCGGCCTGGAAAACCGCACCTTCATCGAGCGCGCCACAACCGGCATCGAGGAGTACCGGAAGAGCGTCGAACCGTACACGCTCGCTCGCGCGCAGCGGATCACCGGCGTGCCCGCCGAGGCGATTCGCTCGTTCGCCCATGCCTACGCGCAGGCTGAACGGGCCGAGCTCTGCTGGACGCTCGGCATCACCGAGCACCACAACGCGGTCGACAACGTGCGGGCACTCATCGATCTCGCCCTACTCGCCGGACACGTCGGGCGCTACGGTTCGGGGCTCTGCCCGCTGCGCGGTCAAAACAACGTCCAGGGCGGCGGCGACATGGGTGCGATCCCCGACAGGTACCCGAGCGGCCGGGAGGTCGCCGATCCGCAGGCGCGGGCGGCGTTCGAGCGAGCCTGGGGCGTACGCCTGCCTGCGGAGCGCGGCTGGAATCTTTCAAAGATGTTCGAGGCGATGGAGCGCGGCGATCTCGATACGCTCTATGTGATCGGTGAAAACCCCGCTCAGTCCGACCCAGATCAAGAACGCGTGCTGCGGCTCCTACGCGGCTTGAAGTGTTTGATCGTCCAGGACATCTTCCTTACGAAAACCGGCGAGCTCGCGGACGTCGTATTCCCCGCGACCGCATCCTGGTGTGAATCGGAGGGGACCGTCACCAACAGCGAGCGGCGCGTGCAGCGCGTGCGCAAAGCGCTCGAGCCGCCAGGCGAAGCGCGCGACGATATCGCCATACTCTGCGATCTGGCACGGCGCCTCGACAGCGCCTGGCCGACGCTCTCACCGCAAGAGGCTTGGAACGAATGCCGGAGCCTCTCCCCGTGGCACGCCGGCATGAGTTACGCGCGGCTCGAGGCATCGGGCGGTCTGCAGTGGCCCTGCTACGACGAGCAGCATCCGGGCGAGCTCTATCTGCACGGCCGCCTCTGGGAGCGGCCCGTGCGCGGACCGCGCGCGCCGTTCAAGGGCGTCGCCCACGAGCCGCCGGTCGAAGATCTCGACAAGCGTTTCCCGATTCGCCTGACCACCGGCCGGCGGCTCGATTCGTTCAATACGGGCGTACAGAGCAGCGGATACGCCTCGCCCTTGCGGCACGGGGAGACGGTCGACGTCTCGCCCGAAGACGCGCGCAGCTACAACCTGAGCGAGGGGGAGTTGGTGCGGTTGAGCTCGCGCCGCGGTTGCGTCGTCGCCCCGGTGCACGTCGATCCCGGCTTGAGAGCCGGCCTGGTCTTCATGACCTTCCATTTCAGCGACGACGTCTCCACCAATCTACTGACGATCGACGCGACCGACCCACAGTCCGGCACTGCCGAGTTCAAAGCTGCGGCGGTGCGCATCGATAAAGTCGCGACAGTCTAGGTGAGGAGCGCGATGGATCTCCATTACACGCCGGCTATCGCAACGCCGATCGAACGCGCAGCGATCGATGCCGCGTTGGGCGCGCGCGAAAACGCACGCGACCTGCTGCTTCCAGTGCTGCACGCGATCCAAGATCGCGTCGGCTGGATCGGCGAAGGCGCCCTCAACTATCTCTGCGAACGCCTCTGCATTCCGCCTGCGGAAGCGTACGGCGTCGCTACGTTCTACGCTCACCTCTCGACCACGCGGCAGCCGCCGGTAGTCGTCCGCGCCTGCGACGACATCGCGTGCCTGGCCAACGGAGCCGATGCCGTGTGTGCGGAGTTGGAGCGCGCATTCGGAGCGCCGGGAACACCGTCCGCGAACGGCCGCGTCACGTGGCGGCGCAATCCCTGCTTGGGATTGTGCGATCGCGCGCCGGCGGTTCTGCTTACCCAAGCCGGCGAACTCCCCGAGCGGTACGCGATCGCACCGGCTACGCCGCAGAACGCGGTGGCCGCAGCGCGCGGTGCCGTTCCGGAGAGAGAGCCGCTGCCGCATATCGGCGGCATGCCCTCGCGGCTGCTGCGCCGCGTCGGCCGGGTCGATCCGGAGAGTTTGGACGACTACCGCGCGAGCGGCGGCTACCTCGCGCTCCGGCGTGCGATCGAACTCGGTGCCGAAGGCGTGCTTCGCGAAATCTCGGCATCCAAACTCGCCGGGCGTGGCGGCGCGGCTTTCCCAACCGGCCGGAAGATGGAAGCGGTGGCCCACGCGACCGCGAGGCCGCACTACGTCGCGTGCAACGCCGACGAGTCGGAGCCTGGGACGTTCAAGGACCGCGTGTTGCTGGAGCACGATCCGTTCGCCGTGCTGGAGGCGCTGACGATCGCCGCCTACGCGACCGGTTGCGAACGCGGTTACGTCTACGTGCGGGGAGAGTATTCGCTCGCGATGCGCCGCATGGCGAACGCCACCGATCGCGCGCGTGAACGCGGTCTGCTCGGCGGCAACGTCATGGGCAAAGGTTTCCGTTTCGACGTCGAACTGCGGCGCGGCGCCGGTGCGTATATCTGCGGCGAAGAGACCGCGCTCTTCAATTCGATCGAAGGCAAGCGTGGAGAACCGCGAAACAAACCGCCGTTTCCGGCGCAGGCCGGACTCTTCGGAAAGCCGACGCTCGTGAACAACGTCGAAACGCTCGCGTGCCTGCCGCACGTGCTGCTCGAAGGCGGCGAGGCTTTCGCTGCGATCGGCACGCCAGGGTCGAGCGGACCGAAGCTCTTTTGCGTCTCCGGCGCCGTCGAGCGGCCGGGACTCTACGAAATGCCCTTCGGCACCACGCTCGGGGAACTTGTTGCTGCGGCAGGCGGCATGCGCGGCGGCCATGACGCTCGCG
>JAJXWN010000208.1 GCA_021781595.1 bacterium
TCCGTCGCCACCGTCGAGGCGCGTGACGCCGGCAACGGCGCCCCCGCCGCGCCGGCGCTCCCCAAGAATATGCCGATGCCGAGCAAAAATGCGGCTGACCGTATCATCCGTACCGAAGGCCTCCGAAGGTTCATGCATAAATGGGCCGATATCCCTACGCATAATCCACGCCGGCCGCACCGGGTTGCGGTTCACGGCCCGCTCTCTGCGAGCCGGCGCGCCCCGTCGAGCGTCTCGGCGTGAAAGTTGAATTGATAGTCGATCGTATCGGGCGTGCGCGGAAACTGCGGATGCACGTTGCGCCCGGTCAGCGCGTAGTCGCCGGCGCGCTCCGTTAGCATTCCTAGGGCAGTCATACGCCGCAGGGCGGATCGCAGCCGTCGCGACGGGTCCCGTCGCAGCTCGGGATCGACGAAGAGCGCCGGCGGCAGATGCGCGAGTTGCCGAGTGATGGCGTCGAGCGCCCCGCTTTCGGAGAACGGCGCCACACGCTCGTGCAGCCACGTGCCGAGGAGCGCGCTCGTGGTAACCGGCCGTGCGGCCTTGATCTGCGCCTCGATCGCCGCTCGAGGGCGGGATCGTACGAGGCGGTACAACATCGAGAGGCGCCGTTCCGCAAACGGATCGTAGCTCACTCCGACCAGCCACACGGCCGCCGCCGGCGCCAGGCGCGCGAACGCGCCGCGCAGCCGCTGCATCCGCCCGTCCCCCGTGTAGAAGCCCTCGGGCGCCAAGAAGATGGTCGCGCCCTCGCGGATCAGTGCTTCGAACTTCCGCAGATCGGCTTCGACTTGTTCGCGCGTGGCGGCGAGCGCTTCGCTGCGGTGCGGCTCGCGCAGCTCCGAGAGGGTGACGATCGTCCGTCCGGCTGCGAAAAACCTCGCGCCGAAGAGTTCCGAAAGGCGGTGCGCACCTCGCGGCAGCCGCGCGAGCGCGTCCTCGCGGAAGACGGTCTCCGCCGCCAGATCGCCGCGGCGCCCATGAACTGAGTATGCTATGCTCGCGAGAGGTCGCGCGTGCAAGTCGTTCTCGATAGGCTGCATGCCGAGCGCCGCGAAGAGCGATCCGAGGTTGACGCCGCGGAGCGCAAATCGCAGCCAAGGAACGCGCTCTGCGAAGAACCCCGGCTCCCACATGCGCCGCGACGAGACCGTGTAGATCGGTTCTCGCCACGAAAACGAAGCCAGCGCGAGGTCCGCGACGATGACCGGCGCTTCAATCTCGTGCTGGTGGTTGGCGACCACGAGCGTTGCTCCGCGCCGGTGCGGCAGGCGTCCCCAGCCGCGTATCCTGTACGCTAGCCGGTAATAACCGCTGACGCAGAGTACCGCGGCCCACCGCAAGGGCTGCAGCAGCAAGGGTGCGTTACTTCCGCCTGCAGCTTCAGCCACGGGTTCGCATGCGGCGTTCGCGCCAGAAGACGCGTGTGCCGAAGAGACCTGCGAACCACACCGCACATCCGAAGAGGTCGCGCACCGGAACGAGCCACGGCTTCGGCGAGTCGCGAATCTCCAGGGGCCGGCGCACCGCGTAGTGTAGCGTCACGCGCAGCGCGGCGGCGGTGCAGACAAGCGTCCACGCAGAGAGCGACGCCGGCGCAACGAAGAGGTAGGCAAGGGCGATGGGAACGCCGTAGCTGAAGATCGAGAGCGCGTAGCCGGCGGGGCGCACCGAGGCGATGGTGCGCGCCCAGCGCAGCTCGTGGCGCCACAGCGCCGCCAGGCTCTGGTCGTAGATGACGTTCTCCACGACGTACGGTGCCATCGCCACCGCCCATCCGCGTGCGGCAACGAGTCTTCCCAGCGCGTAGTCGTCGGCGAGTTGCTCGCCCAAGGCCTCGAGCCCGCCGATGGCTTCGAGCGCCTCACGGCGCACCGCCATAGTGGATCCGAAGCAGAAGCGCAGCGGTTGGAGCGCCGTCGCTACCAGCACCGACGGTGCGAACTGATCGTTGACGAACGCCGCGCCGAGTGCCGCTGCGAAGCCGTCTCCGGCCCGGCCTCGGTAAAGGCAGGTCGCCGCGCCGGTGCGCGCGCCGGCGAACGTGCCGGCGACCGCCGCAAGATAGCCGCGTCCCACACGCATGTCGCTGTCCGCGATGATGAGGATATCGTGTTTCGCGTGCGGCATGGCCCCCAGGAGATTCGCGATCTTCGGATTCGTGACGCGCGCGCTTACGGCGCCCGCGGCAACCGCGATATCGCCTCCGGAGAATCGTGAGGCGACGGCGCGCGCGACCTCGAGCGCAGGGTCATGCGCGTCGGCAGCGCTGAAGACTACTTGAAACTCCGGGTACTCTTGGTCGCAGAAGGAGCAAAGGTTCTCGTAGAGCTGCGGTTCGAGACCGCAGAGCGGCTTAAGGAGCGTCAGCGGCGGCGCGAACGTTCCGGCGTTTGTCTGCGATCGGCGATACGTCGTCACGCGAAAGAGCGCGAAGCCGAGATAGGCGATCCCGCCGAGCGCTGCAAGCCGCAACACGCTAAAGAGCATCGGCTGCAGCCAGCTCGCTGAACGTCGTGGGACGGATGTTCGATGCAGCGAGGGCATCTCGCACCGCGGGACTCGTCAGTGCCGCGAGTTCACCGGCGAAGTCGTAATCGGCGATCGCCGGATCGATCGCCGGCCACGGGCCGGTGGCGGGATGAAAGTACATCTCCGAAACGCCTTCGGGGATGCGCGTCAAGAGTTCCAAGACGCGGCTGCCCGTCATATGTCCGCTATCGGCGATGCCGAAAACGAAATCGTTCGCGATCAGTTTCGCCCGGCGTAGCCGCTCGCGCATCAACCATAGCCACGGCTGCAGAACGGAGGTTCCCGGTGAACGCAGCGGCTCGAACGGAACGCGCACGGCGCGCATTCCGTAGCGCCGCCCGATTTTGAGGATGATGCTCGCTACGGTGGGATGCACGTGCATGTGATTCTGCGCGTTGACGTGATCGAGCGCCAAGCCCGTTGCGCCGAACGCTTCGAACTGCGCGCCGATCTCGGCTTCGAGTTGTCGCCGCGCGCGCGGGTTGAAAAAATAGCGGACTCCGGCCTCGACGAGGTCGCTTGGGAGGTTGCCGTCGCGGTCCACGAGCGCCGGAACGCGCGCCGCCGGAAGGATCGGGCGGCCGTTCACGGTGACGACGTGCAACCCTACTTTCAGCGAGGGAAGCGCTCGCGCGCGCCGCACCGCGTCCGCCGCCGCCGGAGCGGCGACCATCAAGCTCGCGGCCTGGAGAATGCCGTCGCGGTGGGAGCGCTCAACGGCCTCGTTGACCTCGAGCGAAAGCCCGAAATCATCGGCAGAGACGATGAGGTAGCGCGTCGCGTTGCGTTCGACGCCGGTCCGTCGCCTAGCGGGCATCGAGCACGATGACGTGAGGGTCCTGTGCGGGTGCGTACAGGCGCTCGACGGCGTCCGCGCGGCATTCGAGCACGCGCCGTTGATTCACGCTGCCTTTGTCGGTGAGCTCTCCGCGTGCGGGATCGAGCGGCTCCTCGATGAGGAGGGCGCGTGTCACCCGCTGCGACGACGCCGCGATCTCGCCGTTGCGCGTGGCCAAACCGCGGGCGATCGCCGCGCGTGTCTTTGCATCGTTCTGCCGGACGAACAGCAGCACCGCCGGCTCGTCGCGACCGGCACCTGCGACGACCGCTTCGTCGGCGTACGGTGCGGTTGCGGCTAGCACCGAGAGACGAACGGCGCCGCCGTCCACCCACGATCCCGAGGAGAGTTTGAAATTCTCGGCAGTCCTGCCGTCGAAGAGCAGCCCGCGAGGCGGTTGGCCCGGATTCGCGAAGCGCAGCGCGTCGCCGATGCGGTAGAAACCCTCTGCATCGAAGGCTTTC